>JAITVW010000189.1 GCA_031285605.1 Fusobacteriales bacterium
GAAGTGCTTATACCGAATATAGTTCTTATCTGTACTCTCATTTGTCCGGAACCGTTACACTTATCACAGGTATTCATTTTATGTCCCGGCTCAGCTCCTGAACCGCTGCATGTAGTACATTTTCCTTTTCTTCTGTATTTCAGTTCTTTTTCTACACCTGCTGCTATTTCTTCAAGTGTCATATCCATAGTGTAACGAATATCACTTCCTCTGCGTACAGCTGTCTGTCCGCCGGCAGCTCTTCCAAATCCAAAACCGTTTAGTATATCGCTGATATCGTCAAATCCGAATCCGCCGGAAAATCCTGAAAATCCTCCCGGTCCGGATCCGCCGTTTTCAAATGCACTATGTCCGAACTGATCATACTGCGCTTTTTTATCTGCATCAGAAAGTACTTCATATGCTTCCGAAGCCTCTTTAAATTTTTCTTCGGCTTCTTTGTTGTCTTTATTTCTGTCAGGATGATATTTCATAGCCAGTTTTCTATAGGCTTTTTTTATTTCTTGTTCAGTGGCATTTTTTTCTATTCCCAAAACCTCATAATAATCTTTTTTTGCCATTTCCTTCTCCTTTAATATTATACTTTCATTGATATAGAAAGTTTTGCGGTAAATCTGTCTTTTACCTTTTCTATTCCTTCTTTTTCTGTAAGTTCCCCGCTTGCATCAGTAAAATCAGATTTCCCGTACCATGGCTCTATACATACAAAAGGTGCTTTTGGTACACTCCAAAATGCTATATAAGGAAAATTATCATATTTTACTTTAAGTTCTCTGCTGCTTTTTTTACATTTGATTGTTACTTCATTGGAATTCAGTCCTTTGAAAATAATTGCATCATTATCAAATACATGTTCTCCGAGATTTATTATACTTTCATTTTCAAGGTACACTTTCTTCTCTCTTATTAATAATGCTTCTTCATTTTGATAAATTGAAGCAGTTTCTTTTTCATTTAATTCCAAATAATAGTCTTCCAGCTTTATCTCTTCACTAACCGGTGTAGCAAAAGCAGGGTGTGCTCCTATTGAAAAATACATTTCGTCTTTATCAGGATTTACTACTTCATAAATCATATCTACATTTTCATTTTCAATTTTATATGTAAGGTATAATTCAAAATTAAAAGGATATTTTTCCAAAGTAGCTTCATTTGATTTCAAAAGAAATTTTAGAAAATCCTCACCTTTTTCCACAAGCTCAAAATCATTGTCTCTTGCGAATCCATGTCTTGTCTCCATTGAATATTCTTTTCCGTTATATTTATATTTCCCGTCTTTTATTGATCCTACGAATGGAAATAATACAGGTGATGATTTCCCCCAGAATTTAGGATCTCTTTCCCACATAAACTCTGTTCCGTCCTTTTTCAGGCTTACCAATTCTGCACCTTTTCCTAAAACTCCAAGTTCAATATTTCCTTTTCTTATTTCATATTCCATATAGCGCACCTTCTCCTATTTTTTTATAAATTATAACATTTTATTTATGAAATTGCATGTATAAATTATTGAAAATAGGAATAGACTCTGTCTATCCCTATACTTCAATAAAGAACCCTTATCATGATTTGACATCGAAATATAGTCTTTATTTTAAATCTTGCCTAAACTAAAGTACTAGTCTTCTACTACTTCTGCCTCCTGAACATCATCACTGCCGTTAGAGTCATTTCCACCCTGTGCTCCATCATTTTGTGCGGCATTTGCCTGAGCTTCCTGATATATTCTTGTTGAAAATCCTTCCGCTGCTTTTGACAGTCCGTCTATTTTTGCTCTGATTTCATCTGCATCGTCAGAATCTTTTACATTTTTTAATTCTTCTATTGCTTTTTCCATATCTTCTTTCTCAGTACCCTGAAGTTTATCTTCATTTTCTTTGATAGTTTTTTCCACAGCGGAAATTAATTGATCCGCCTGATTTCTTACTTCTACCAATTCTGTAAACTTCTTATCATCTGCCTCGTGCGCTTCTGCTTCTTTTTTCATTTTATCTATTTCGTCTTTTGACAGATTAGAAGATCCTGAAATAGTTACCTGATTCTCTTTTCCTGTTCCTTTATCTTTTGCGGTAACATGAACTATTCCATTTGCATCTATGTCAAACGTTACTTCTATCTGAGGTACCCCTCTTGGTGCCGCAGGTATTCCGTCAAGATTGAATTCCCCTAATTTGTGGTTATCTGCCGCTCTTGCTCTTTCTCCCTGTAATACATTTATTGTAACAGCTTCCTGATTATCCTGATATGTTGAAAACACCTGAGATTTTTTAACAGGGATTGTAGTATTTTTCTCAATTATCTTTGTAAATACTCCTCCGGCTGTTTCAATCCCCAGTGATAACGGAGTTACATCAAGAAGTAATACATCTTTTACATCTCCCATTAATACTCCGCCCTGTATTGCCGCTCCTGCTGCAACCACTTCATCAGGGTTTATACTTTTGTTAGGTTCTTTTCCAAGAAAACTTTTTACCCATTCCTGAACTGCCGGTATTCTTGTAGATCCACCTACCAGTAATACTTCATCTATATCTTTCGGAGTAAATCCCGCATCCTCAAGAGCTGTTTTAACAGGACCTTTTGTAGCTTCCACCAAATCTTTTG
>JAITVW010000202.1 GCA_031285605.1 Fusobacteriales bacterium
TATAATTATATACTCCGTACCTTCCTGTAAACTCCTTAGTTTGTTTTCTGCTTATAAAAAAATTATCATATGAATTAACCAGTGATTTTTTACCCAGAGTTGTCAGATCCTCATCCGGATTTAAAATATATTCTATCTGTTCCGGATGTGCCGGCAGCTTTCTAAATCCCCTGTTGTTTGCCGGAAGATTAAAGTCTCCGGCTATTATCACATCTTTTTCCAAAGGAAACATTTTTTGAAAAAAATTATAAACCAAAATATATCTTGAAGCTTCAAGAATACGTTCCCTTTCTTTTTTCCCGTAGATCGAATGAGCAAGCACATATACAAAATCGAACTCCCCGGCTTTGAACCTCACTCCGTAAGGCTCTCTTTCAAAGTCTGACGGCTTCTCTTCCTGATAATAACCTGCAGGTTCTTTCAAACTTATTTTTTCCTTCTGCCATATGTATGCGAAATATTCTTTGTACTCTCCACTGCCTGCGGGTTTTTCAGATATATGATATTCCCATTTTTTCCCGGTTATTTTCTCAAGATTCCCTTTTAATATTTTCAGACCGTTTTCATTCATTACTTCCTGTAAACCGACTAAGTCAAATTTTGATAATATTTTTGAAACCTGATAATAATCTTTTTTATTTTTTCCCAGTCTCAAAGTATTAAAACTAGCTATCAATACTGTATTTTCCGGAAACAATGAGGAAAACAAAATAAAAAATAAAATAATATACCTCATAACCAACACCCCCTGTGTTTTATTTATTAATCATTTGCTCTTTCCATGTAATCACCTGTTCTTGTATCTATTTTTATTTTATCCCCGATTTTTATAAACAGAGGAACCTGTAAAGTATACCCTGTAGACACTGTTGCCGGTTTAGTAGCCTTTCCGATTGTATCTCCTTTTAGTCCGGGCTCAGTATATGTAACTTCTCTTACTACTGTATTTGGCAGTTCCACTCCTACCGGAGTTCCTTCATACATAAGTACCTGTATTACCATTTCTTCTATAAGAAAATCCACTGCATCTCCCAAATCATCTTTTGAAAGTGTTATTTGATCAAATGTTTCCTGATCCATAAAAAAATATTCTTCGTCCATAGCATATAAAAACTGCATCTGGTTTCTGTCCAGTATAATATCATCTATCATTTCAGTTGATAATACTGTTATTTCCTGTACTTTTCCGGAAATAAGATCTTTTATTTTGAATTTCATCTCAGCTGCTCTTGCTTTTTTTCCGGATGTCGACTGATGTCTGTCCGCTTTCAGGATTAAATAAGGTACATTATCCTTTCTGTATGTACTTCCCTGTCTTAATTCCATTGCCTGTTTCATTTTTTCTCCCTTCATAATTACAGTACTCTGAATACTATAGTAACAAAGCACTTATGACTCAATTTACTGAGTTTATTAAAAACTGTTCTAATCTAAGATGCCTGTAATTTGACGAAATACTGCATTTCAAAACAAAGTATCCGTATCTTTAGATGTGACTTTACATTTCCCAAGTTTGACATTCTGATTGATAAACATCATAATTTCAGCTTTTCAGAATCAAATGCCCATACTAAGTTTAATTAATTTTTTGATAAAAACAACTATTGCGATGTACCGTTAAAGAGAACCGGGCACTATACTAGACGAGTATACAACAAAATCAAGATAAATTCAAGATTTTTTGTTATTTTTATCCGGTAAATCCGTTATATTTTCTAATTTATAATTTCTTACTTTTTAATTTTTAAAATTTGAATTATGCATTATCTGTCAATAAAACTGCCTGTTTAGTCTTGCGGATTATTTGCTTATTTTGCATCCTCTGTATATGTATAACTTATTTATATGTACATTATTATTTCCCCGGTTATTTCTGTCATGTGTATTAAAATCACTGTTCCATGAAGGAAAATATCCGAAAATATTGAGGTATGCGGCCTCCTCCAATAAACCCAGTTCATAATTCCTGTTGCTGTATATCTCGCTGCTCGCATTTTCATCTTTTTTTAGTCTTGCTATATCATACTTTGTTCTTATCTCCACTACATTATCATTTATTTTTCTTATCTGAAAACCTCTTCCGTCATTACAGCTATAATTAACTAACGGTGACTTTTCCGTTTTGGCCTGTAAAAATAAGCCGACTGTCAAAAATAAGATAAATATAAATACTTTCTTCATGATATACCTCCAAAATTATTCAAGAGTTATTATAACTTATATATAACCGTTAAAATCTGCTATTGCTAAATTCAGCTTCTTTAAAGGAAAGCATATTTTCTTTCAGTATTTTTTCTGTAGTCAAAGATTTTATATTTTCATATGATACTGTCAAAACAGATAACCCGGCTAATATTAGTAATTTCCCCCTTTTATAAATCACGAAATCTGACTGTCACATATGCTGTTAAGATTATCTGAACTATCAGTATAAAAGGAATGCCGTATTTAAAATACCAGTGCTTTGTCTTATGTTTGAATAATTTCATGCCTAATATGGCTCCCGGACTAGCGCCTGCTGTTGATAAAAGAAAAAGCGTTCTTTCTTTTATTCTCCATTTTTTATTTTTAGCTTTACTTTTATCCAGAAAAAAAGTATACATTGTAAATATGTTTATCATTAATAAATATGATAATATTATTTCATATAATTTCATTATTCTCTCCAAAATTCATTCTAACATGCCAAAATCAATTTTTTTATCAGATATATTTTATCAGCATTTCCTTAGAAATATATTTATTTACAGAAAATTTTTTTATTTTTTTTTCTTCTATACCGGATATACATATTATATTATCTGAGAAATCAATAGCTTCATCCAGATCATGTGAAACCATCACAGTTGTCTGACTGCGGCTTTTTATTTCCTGTTTCAGTTTTCCTGTTATTTCTTCTTTATTAATAATATCTATTGATTTAAACGGTTCATCCATAAAGAGCATATCCGTACGGTATGATACCGCTCTGGCTATATTTACCCTTTGCTTCATTCCGCCGCTTAAGCCGGATGGATAATACTTTTCATATCCGTTTAGATTGACCAGTCTTAGATTCTTCATAATTATTTCATTTTTTTCCGTTTTTGAGAGAGCTTTATTTCTCAGTACAAGCTCAATATTTTCATAAACAGTAAGCCATTCCACCAGAATTTCTTCCTGAAAAACGCAGCTCAGATTTTTATATCTCAGAATATCTTTTATAATATAGTTCAAAAGTGTGGTTTTTCCGCATCCTGAACGGCCAAGTATTGTTGTTATCTTGTTTTTTTCAAATTCTATTGAGAAATTCTTATATATTACATTAGTGCCAAAATTTACATTTAT
>JAITVW010000206.1 GCA_031285605.1 Fusobacteriales bacterium
TGCACTTGACACTGTAGATGCTGAGTTCATAAGAGATATAGAGCCCGGTGAGATAGTAATAATAGATTCTGACGGAGTAGATTCGATAAAGTATGAAAAAAACAGTTCTAAGGCTCCGTGTTCATTTGAATATATTTACTTTGCAAGACCTGATACCGAAATAGACGGTATAGATGTTTACAGTGTAAGACATCAGACAGGAAAGTATCTGTACAGACAAAATCCCATAGAAGCAGATGTGGTAATAGGCGTACCTGATTCAGGAATACCTGCGGCAATTGGTTATTCCGAGGAAAGTAAAATACCTTATGGTATAGGATTGGTAAAAAATAAATATATAGGAAGAACTTTTATCAGTCCCAGTCAGGAATTAAGGGAAAAATCAGTAAAAGTAAAGCTAAATGCAATAAAAAAAGTAGTGGAAGGAAAAAGAGTAGTAGTAATAGATGATTCGCTGGTAAGAGGAACTACATCAAAAAAAATAGTGAAAATGCTGAGAGAAGCAGGTGCAAAGGAAGTACATTTCAGATCAGCGTCTCCTGTGGTAAAAAATGAATGTTATTTTGGAATAGACATTGCCACAAAAAAAGAACTCATAGGAAGTAAAATGAGCCTTGAGGAGATAAGGGAGAAAATAGATGCGGATTCACTGGATTATCTTACACTGGAGAATCTAAAACTGACATTGGGCGGAACAAATTTCTGTATGGGCTGCTTTACAGGAAATTATCCGATAACTGATATGGAAAATAAATCTTTGGAGGATGAAGATGCTGACTTATAAAAATTCCGGGGTGGATAAAGAAGAGGGATACAAAAGTGTAGATATGATAAAGCAAATGGCTGTAAATACTTATTCAAAAAAAGTATTAAATGAACTTGGAAGTTTTGGTGCTATGTATAAGCTGGGAAGATATAAAAATCCTGTTCTAGTATCAGGGACAGACGGAGTGGGAACAAAGCTGAAGCTGGCTTTTCACCTGAAAAAATATGATACTATAGGAATAGACTGTGTTGCTATGTGTGTAAATGATATTTTGTGTCACGGAGCAAAACCTATGTTTTTTCTTGATTACCTTGCATGCGGCAAGCTTGATTCAGGAGTATCTTCCGAAATTGTAAAAGGAGTAGCCGAAGGGTGTCTTAGTTCGGGAATGTCTCTGGTAGGGGGAGAAACAGCTGAAATGCCGGGATTTTATAATGAAGGGGAATATGATATAGCAGGTTTTGCAGTAGGGGCAGTAGAAAAAAAGAAAGTAATAAACGGTGAAAAAATAAAAGAGGGAGATATAATTATCGGACTCGAATCAAGCGGTGTACACAGTAACGGATTTTCACTTGTAAGAAAGCTTGTGACTGATCTTGACGAGGAATATAACGGACAGAAGATTTCTGAATATCTTTTGACTCCCACAAAAATATATGTAAAGCCTGTATCAAAAATAATAAAGAAATTTAAGGTAAGAGGTATGGCTCATATTACAGGAGGCGGACTTATAGAAAATGTGCCGCGTGTAATTCCTGACGGTTTAAGTGCTGTAATTTTCAAAGATAAAATAAAAGTACCGGAAATTTTTATTTATCTTCAGTCGAAAGGTGTTCCGGAAGATGAAATGTGGGGAACATTTAATATGGGAATTGGATTTATAATAATAGTAAAAGAAAAAGATAAGGATAAAGTAATGAAAAAACTGTCTAAATATGGAGAAAATGCATATGAGATAGGACATATAGAAAAAGGAGATAGTAAAATATGCCTAAAATAGCAGTTTTAATTTCCGGGGGAGGATCGAATTTACAGTCTGTAATTGATAATGTAAAAAATAAAGATCTGGACTGCAGTATTGAATATGTGATAGCTGACAGAGAATGTTACGGAATAGAAAGAGCAGAAAATGAAGGTATAAAAACAGTGCTTTTGGATAAAAAAAAATACAAAAAGTCTCTGTCGGAAAAAATCGGGGAAATCTTGGAAGGAAACGTTGATTATATAGTATTGGCAGGATTCTTATCTATTCTTGAACCGGAATTTGTAAAAAAATGGGAAAAAAAAATAATAAATATACATCCCTCACTGCTGCCAAAATACGGCGGAGCAGGAATGTACGGAATCAAAATACATGAAGCAGTCATTAAAAACAAAGAAAAAGAAAGCGGATGTACTGTTCATTATGTAGATATAGGTATAGATACAGGAGAAATTATAATTCAGGAAAAGGTAACAGTATTACCTGATGATACACCGGAAATATTACAGCAGAAAGTACTGGAAAAAGAACATATGATTTTAACAAAGGCAGTAAAGAAAATTTTCACAGACTAGCAGTATGATGAAGCATTTGGTGCTGTCTAAACTAAAGATAGGCCGGACATTGCGGCCGGAATATTTAATTTAATCGGGAGTGAGATATGATAAAGAGAGCTTTGATAAGTGTTTATAAAAAAGATAATATACTGGAATTTTCAAAATTTCTTATGGAAAAAAATGTAGAAATAATATCTACAGGCGGTACATATAGATATTTGAAAGAAAACGGAATACCGGTAACAGAAGTTTCAGAGATAACAAAATTCAGGGAGATGCTGGACGGAAGGGTAAAAACACTGCATCCTAATATACACGGCGGGATACTTGCTGTAAGGGATAATGCAGAACATATGAAGACTATAGAGGAAAACGATATAGAGCCTATTGATATGGTAATTGTAAATTTATATCCGTTTTTTGAAGAGGTAAAAACAGATAAAAGTTTTGAGGAAAAAGTAGAGTTT
>JAITVW010000263.1 GCA_031285605.1 Fusobacteriales bacterium
CTTTGTTAAGTTCACTTATTTCAAGCGGAGTTCTGATTCCGGCTACTACATCCTCACCTTGTGCATTCATAAGGTATTCGCCGAAAAGTTCATCATTTCCGTTTATAGGATTTCTTGAAAAAAGAACACCTGTTCCCGAAGTTTTTCCCATATTTCCAAAAACCATGGACTGTATATTTACAGCAGTACCAATATCATGAGATATCTTATGTAGATTTCTGTATGTTATTGCTCTCGGGTTATTCCATGAACGAACAACCGCCTCCACAGCAAGAAAAAGCTGTCTTGTAGGATCTTCAGGGAATTCTGTTTTTTCAAAATCAAAATATATTTTTTTATATTTTTCAATAAGTAATTTTAGGTCTGAAATTGTCAAATTAGAATCGGAATTATAATTTTTTTCTATTTTTACACTTTCCAGCTGTTTTTCAAATTCAATTCTCGGAATTTCAGCTACAACATTGGAAAACATTTCGATAAATCTACGGTAACTATCGTAAGCAAATCTTTCATTATTGGTAAAATCTGCCATAAGCTTTACCGAAGAATCATTCAGACCAAGATTTAGTATAGTATCCATCATTCCGGGCATTGAATTTGGAGCACCTGATCTCACAGAAAGGAGAAGAGGCTGAAGATTTTTATTTCCTAAGAATGATTTTTCCGTTTTCAATTCCAAAAGTCTGAGGTTAGAAAGAACAGTTTCCTTTAATTCTAACCAGAGGACATTGTCTTCCAGATATTTTCTGCATGCCGTTGTGCTGATAGTAAAACCCGGAGGTACATTTAGTCCTAATGAAGTCATTTCTGCAAGATTAGCCCCTTTGCCGCCAAGGATATCTTTCATATCCTTATTACCTTCGTTAAACTGATAAATAAGTTTCATACTTAAAACCTCCTAGTGTTTTGCTTAAATACATTCAAACTGTTAATATCCCGTCTGTATCTGTATAAATACCCGGATAAGTAAATACAGAACCGTATTTTAGTTCTCTTTATCTTTGTTTATATAACTTAAAATTACATCTCCTGTTTCTTCAATGGCTTTATTTGATACATCGATAACAGGACATCCTATTTTTCTGATAACTTCATTTGCATATTCTATTTCTTCAAGTATAGATTCCTTATCCGAATAAGAGGACTGTGAGGTGAATCCCAAGGTTTTCAATCTTTCCCGTCTTATAGCATGAACTTTGTCCAGTGATATGGTAAGTCCGAATATTTTTTCCGGTGAAGCCTTAATAAGCTCCTTTGGTATCGGAACATTAGGAACTACAGGGAAATTAGCCACTTTATAGTTCTTATTGGCAAGATACAGGCTGAGCGGTGTCTTGCTGGTTCTGGAAATTCCAAGAAGAATTATATCAGCCAGCATGAAACCGCGCGGGTCTTTTCCGTCATCATATTTTACTGCAAATTCTACTGCCTCTATTCTGTCAAAATAACTCATATTAAGTCTTCTTAGTATTCCGGGCTCTCTTTTGGGTTCTGTATTAAGTACTCCGGCTATTGAATTCAGAGCTTCCGAAAGTAAATCCACATTTTTTATCTCATAGTTTCTTGAGAATTCTTTTATATAATTAACAAGTTCTGTTTCTACTAATGTGTAAAAAAATATGGATTTATGTGTTTTGCTTTCCTCAAGTATAATTTTC
This sequence comes from Fusobacteriales bacterium, assembly GCA_031285605.1. GTDB lineage: Bacteria > Fusobacteriota > Fusobacteriia > Fusobacteriales > Leptotrichiaceae > Sebaldella. Next base: position 1,659 of record JAITVW010000263.1, read on the forward strand.
AGTTCATCAAGAGTGCTGACAAATGAATATTTTTTGATTTCATAATTAGTATAATTAAACTGACATAATGCAGCTTTTATCACTGATTCAGAAGTTTCTCCGACTGAATCCGATATTGAATAGATATATATTTTTTCCATGCTTCCTCCTATTTGTCAAGTAGTTCAAAAAATAGATTACAGGCTGTGGTTTTAGAAAACTGGCCTATAACTTTCAGGATATTTTTTCCGTTTTCTTCCATGGTTTTCACTATGGGAATATTGTCAATCTGGTGATAATTCAGTTTTTGAATACCGTCATAAATGGATGATTTGGAGTACAGGTAAATAATATTCGGCATTCTGGTCATAACCAGACTGACAGGAATTTTTTCCAGATCTTTTCCGTTTATGCTTATTTTTAAAAGATCTTTTTTAGTGACCACACCTACAAGGGAGTTGTTATCCACAGCATATAAAATATCTGTATTGTACATAAACAGATTTATTATTGCGTCTTTTATGTTTGTATCATGGTTTATAAGTGTAGGGACTTCCATAACTTCGGAGATATCCTGTTCTTTTATCTCTTCTTTGGAAAAATAGTGAAAGTGGCTGCCTGCCAGAGAATAACCAATTTTAGGTTTTGCTATAAGTATATTAAACTTGGTTAATACGGAAAAATCCAATCGCAGTGTAGATTTATTCATCTTCAGAATTTGTGCTATTTCTTCGCCGGTAACAGGCTGATTCTTCTCTACAATTTTAATTATTTCTTTTTGTCGGGATGTAAATTTTATAGAACTCACCTACCTTTGATTTAAATGTGATGCATTATTTTAAAATAATATAACACATTGGAAAAAAGAAGTCAATTTATTTTGTGAATTTAAGGATATATATTCATAACAGTTATGATAAAAATAAGATATATATTACCAGAGCAGCGTGTTTGGAAGTAATGTGATGCATTATAAAAATACAGTGCATTAAAAGAGCTGTTATATATTTGTGATGTGGGAGAATGTACGAAATTCTCTATAAATTAAGTTTTTTATAATAGAGCCTGTGAGAAAAAGTCTGTAGACAAAAAAAGCTTTCTGATGATTATGTAAAGTTAAGAAGGTATCTTATAGAATATGGTTTTCTTGACAGAAAAAAAGATGGAAGCGAATATTGGTTGAAATAAATATTTAGAAATGATATAATCATTCAGTACAAATTTTAGTGTACCAAAAAAGTCACTTTATGAGTCAGGCAATTATAATCCTGAAATAAGATTTGGAAATATACGGATAAAGACAGTTTTATCCTGTAATGCAATATATTTTTATATATTATCCGGATAAATTTTCTTGATTTATTAAAATGACTTTGCTATAATGCTATCATGGAGGTGGATTGTATGTTAGATAAAATAAAAACAATAGTTGCAGAACAATTAGGTGTTGATGAAAGCCAAGTAACGGAGGATGCATCTTTTATAGATGATTTAGGTGCAGATTCATTGGATACAGTAGAATTGATTATGGCTTTTGAAGAAGCATTTGACGTGGAAATTCCTGATGAAGATGCACAAAAAATTAAAACTGTAAAAGATGTAATTGATTATATTGAAGCAAAATAATATAGTTATCTAAAAGCAGAGGGGAAGAATAAACCCCTTTTTTTAATAATTGTACATTTGGTATTTTTTTTAAATAGAATTTGTTACTGAAAAAATATGCCGTCATGTATTTTAAATTTATAAAAGTTTAATAAATATAACGGCTGCAGGTTATTTTTAGAATAATGATGTTATAAAAAGATTATTTTATTTGAAAAAAAACCTAAAATAAAGTAAAATAAAGTGAAATACAATTTTTGGTGAGGTGAAAAATGAGAAGAGTAGTTATTACCGGAGTTGGGCTAATAACAGCTTTGGGAACTGGTACGGAAAAAACATGGAAATCTTTGTTGGACGGTGACTGCGGAATTAACACAATAGAATCTTTTGACACTAGTGATCAGTCGGTTCATATAGCAGGAGAAGTGCGTGATTTTAATCCGGAAGATTACATACAGAAAAAAGAATTAAAAAAATTGGGAAGATTTTCTCAATTCGCAATTGCAGCTTCTAAAATGGCACTTGATGATGCAAAACTGGATATAAACGAGTCAAACGCAACAAGAGTTGGTGTTATTATAGGTTCCGGTATTGGAGCTCTTGAAGTTATAGAAACTGAAATCGGAAAAATGATAGAAAAAGGACCAAAAAGAATATCGCCTTTTTATATTCCGGCAGTTATTACAAATATGGCATCAGGAAATGTATCAATATACACAGGAGCAAAAGGACCTAATAAGGCAATAGTAACAGCATGTGCATCCGGGACACATTCTATAGGAGATGCATTCCAGACAATTTTACTCGGGAAAGCAGATGCAGTAATTGCCGGAGGGGCGGAAGCTACAATAACAAGAAGTGGAATCGGAGGATTTGCCAGTATAAAAGCATTATCAAATAATCCAGATCCTAAAAAGGCTTCAAGACCGTTTTCTGCTGACAGAGACGGCTTTGTTATGGGTGAAGGAGCCGGTATATTAATAGTAGAAGAGCTTGAGCATGCATTAAAAAGAGGTGCCAAAATATATGCAGAGATAGCAGGCTATGGTGAAACAGGTGATGCGTATCATATGACAGCACCTGAAGAGAGCGGAAACGGAGCAGCACGTGCAATGCAAATGGCTATGGAGCAGGGAAATATCACTCCAAATGAAGTAGACTATATAAATGCACACGGGACATCAACACCGCTGAATGATAAAATAGAAACTCGTGCCATAAAAACAGTATTTGGAGATCATGCTAAAGAGCTTGCGGTAAGTTCCACAAAAGGAGCTGTCGGTCACCTTTTAGGAGGAGCAGGAGGAGTAGAAGCCGGATTTTTAGCACTTGCAATTCATGAAGGAGTGATGCCGCCCACAGTGAATTACGATAATCCGGATCCTGACTGTGATTTATATTATGTACCGAATAAATCAGAAAAGAAAGAAATAAGATACGGGTTGTCAAATACACTTGGATTTGGCGGACATAATGCAGTAGTAGCACTTAAAAAGTATGAAAAATAAAGAATAACAGAAGTAAGTTTTTTAGAGAACCGAAATATTTTATTTCCGGTGTAAGGTCATATTTACAGCTGATAAAAGATGACCGGGATTACTGTATCAGGTTCTCTGAATAAAACTGTTTTTTTGTTAATAAATAATACAGGAGGTGTAATAAAATGGATGATTCAAAATTAATAGAGCTGATGGAAAAAATCGGATATGAATTTAATGATACTAAGCTTTTGAAAGAAGCATTGATCCATCGTTCTTATGCAAACGAGCATGGTGAAATAGAAAATATAAACAACGAAAGACTGGAATTTTTGGGTGATGCAGTACTGGATCTTATATCGACAGAGTATATATATATAAAAGAAAAGGACGACAATGAAGGTGACCTTGCCAAGCTAAAAAGCAGAATAATCAGTGAACCGATATTTTCTGCCGTTTCAAAGGAAATAGCCCTGGGAGAATATCTTTTTTTAAGCAACGGTGAGGAAATAACTGGGGGACGTGACAGAAAATCTATACTCGGAGATGCTTTTGAAGCACTGATAGGTGCTATATTTATGGATTCGGGATTTGACGAGGCTAAAAGGATAGCACTCAAGTATCTGAAAGATAAAATAGACAATATAGATGATCTTGAAGAACTGAAAGATTACAAAACTCTCCTGCAGGAGCTTTTCCAAAGTAAATTTCACATTATACCCAATTACGAAATTTTAACGGAAAGAGGACCGGACCATAATAAAAAATTTGAAATAGCAGTGAAATTAAAAGAAGAAATAGTGGGCATAGGAACAGGAACGAGCAAAAAAGAAGCAGAAAAAAATGCCGCAAGGGAAGCTTATTTTTTATTTAAAAAATAATTTATACCTTTATCTGTGTGTATGTTCAGATATAGAGTTAAGGGCATAAAACCAAATAAGGAGATTTCCATGAAAAAGATAGCAGTATACCCTGGGAGTTTTGATCCGATTACAAAAGGTCATACAGATATAATAAAGAGAAGTGCCGGACTGTTTGATGAATTAAAAATAGGAATCTTAATTAATTCATCTAAAAAAAATTGGTTTACGATAGAAGAAAGAATAGAACTGGTGAAAAAAATATTAAAAGCAGAAAATATAGAAGCTGAGGTACTGAGTTTTAAGGGACTGACAGTAGATTTTATGGCAGAACAGAATGCCGATATACTGGTAAGAGGATTAAGGGCAGTTTCCGATTACGAATATGAACTGCAGTTTACCCTGACAAATACTATATTGGCAAAGCAGCCATTTGAAACTTTATTTTTTACGGCACCGAGAGAATACCTCTATTTGAGTTCCAGTCTGGTAAAAGAAGTAGCTTTGAATAACGGAAAACTGGATAAATTTTTACCTGAAAATATAATAAAGGATATAGAGGAGAGAGCCGAAAGAATTAGAAAAGGATAGGATATGGCGTCAAAATCAGGATATATTTGTTCCGAATGTGGATATACAAATAAAAAATGGCTGGGAAAGTGTCCCAATTGTGAGTCATGGGGTACTTTTGAAGAAGAAGTGGATATAAAGAAAACACTTTCAAAGATCTCGGCTGAAGATGTGGAGATAGTGAAGCTGGAAGAGATAGAACTGGGAAAAGAATTTCGTATGGTGACGAAATTCAGCGAGTTCGACAGAGTTTTGGGTGGTGGTCTGGTAAAAGGAGAAGTAGTACTTATAAGCGGAAATCCCGGAATAGGGAAGTCCACTTTTTTGCTGCAATTAACTGATGAATATTCCAAAATCGGAAATGTTTTTTATATATCAGGTGAAGAATCACTAAGACAGATAAAACAGCGTGCGGATAGACTCAGGGTAAAGAGTAAGAGCCTGTATCTCGCTAATGAAACAAATCTGGAAAAGATAGAATCAATAATTTTAAAAGATAATCCTAAGATAGTTGTGATAGACTCTATTCAGACACTATATTCAGAGAATGTAAATTCAATACCGGGAAGTATGACACAAATCAGGGAAACAACACTGAAAATAATAGAGATAGCTAAGAGCAGGGAGATATCTTTTTTTATAGTAGGACATATAACCAAAGACGGAAAGGTAGCCGGACCTAAGATGCTGGAGCATATGGTAGATGCAGTTATTCAGATAGAAGGCGAGGAAAACAGTTTTTACAGAATTATCAGGACTCTAAAGAACAGATTCGGCTCTACGAACGAAATATCAATCTTTGACATGAAAGAGGACGGAATAAGCGAGATAACAAATCCGTCGGAATTTTTTATAGGAGAAAGAGAAGAGAAAAATATCGGGAGCATAATAACACCTATATTGGAAGG
>JAITVW010000264.1 GCA_031285605.1 Fusobacteriales bacterium
TCAAATTATATCATAAAATACATAGTTATTAAATAAATTTATTAAAGTTTTATTTATAATTTTCTCATATAAGAAAATATTTTTTCTATGTAATAAATCATACTTCAATATTTTATATATACTTGCTCATTCAATATAATAAAAAAATGTTTCATAACTTCAACATTCATAGTACTCTCCGACATATTAATACTATTGACTTTTTCAAAATCTACGATATAATTAATTCATAAAACAATCGTATAATGTTAGATTTTTTGGAAAAAAGACCAGATTAAACTCCGGTTTTTTTTATATAATAAATCAGGCTTTCCAAAAAGGCCTTACATAATACGATTGGGGGAATACGATGAACAGATTAATTGTCATAATCATATTATTTATGATTATTTCAAGATTACCTCATTCGGAAGTATTATACCAGACTACAGACTTACAGTTGCTGCCTGCCAGCTTTATCTCCGCTGCTTCTGCCTGAACCAGTGTTCATTGTATTTTAATATAATTATCTCTTCTGAATCTTATGATACTTACAGTCAAAAACATTATCCCCGAAAAAAGCCGGATATTGTAACTATTATTTTGTATTTATTATAGAATAATTTATATTATTTGGTGAATGTTTTCAAATACTGCATATTGCCCTAAATACACCTAATAGTAAAAGCTTCATCTCTATCTGTTCTTCCTGTATTCTCCCAGCAATTCCCCATAAAGCACTTCCAGCGTAACAGGCTTTTTCCTGTTAAACCATGATTCCTTCAAAGACATATTAATTTTTATCTTCTTCTTTTTTGTTTTTATTATAAGTTTATGCGGTTTACGCCCAAGATAAGCCAGTGAAGTATATATAGGAGTATATTTTATATTTTTGACATCACTGTAATTTATCCGGATTTTTCTGCTAAAAATTATTACACAAAAGTCATCATAAAATATGCATTTCCCTTTTTTATTTTGAAAGATAACAGCAATAACCATACTTAACAAAAATATGACACAATATGCTATACAAGGAATCACAAATATTACAAAAATAAAAACAGCCTTATGTTCAAACCACCAGTCTGAGATAAAATATCCGTTTGGTTCGATTCCCACAGTTCCGAGCCAGCCCCTGAATAAAATTATAAAAATTATAAAGCCAGCGAGTGTCATACCAAACCAGATAAAATGAAGAATAAACCTGTTACAGTAATAAAATTTTACTTCCTTCATATTTTCTCCTTATACCTATACCCTATTTTAGTATGTTTATTTTAACATTAATTTTCAAAATAACAAAATACTGCTGTTTTTTTATTCAAATATAAAATAGTCTCAAATAACAGAAAACCCAAAAAAACCGGCTATTATCCGCCGATTCTTCCGGTTATTATTTAAAATTTTGGTATAGACATATTAAGTCCTTTATACTTTAACCCACTTCCCGCTGTTTGCACTCTCGAATATCTTTTCTTCCAGAACCGTCTGTCTGTACCCGTCTTCAAAAGTAGCAAAATCATAATTCTTTCCCTTATCGGCTATACTGCTGTACACCTGTCGAAAACACTGCTTGAAAGTATCCGGAAACCCTTCTACATGTCCTCCGGGATAATCCACTATTTTCTGTGTTTCCGGACTTAATATAGCCGGATCTTTATCAAATATCTTATTAAAGTTATCTCTTTCTCCTATTATCATCTCATTGAGTCTCTCTGAATCCCATTCAGCCGATTGTTTGCTTCCGCCTATAAATATTGAAATCTTATTTTTTCTTCCCGAAAACATTTGAGAAATAAAAGCATTTCCAACTGCTCCGTTATCAAAACGAAGCATTACCACAGCTATGTCCTCTGTATCTATAGGTACTTCTTCATACTCGGCATCTTCCTGAGCCTTGGAAAAAGTTTCCACAGGCTTAAGGAACTTCTTTCTCTTTTTATGATATGTCAAAAATTCCGCAAAAATCTCAGTAACTCTTAGTTGTGTTACATATTCCACAGTGTCAATCCAGTGTGAGCCTATATCAGCCACAGCCCTTGTCTGTCCTGATTCCTTACTGTTTATTCTCCAGTTGAAATCTGTTTCCAGCAAAAGCCAGTCCTGTACATATCCTCCGTGAACAGAGATAATTTCTCCAAGCTCCTCGCCTGAAACCATTCTTTTTATCTGGTGAATCATGGGATTAAAACGGTTATGGAAATTTACGGCATTTACTATATTATGCTCCTTTGCATACTCACACATCTCTTTTGCCTCATCGGCCGTTTTTGTCATGGGTTTTTCACACACCACATTTATTTCTTTTTTCATTGCATACATGGCTATTTCATGATGTGTATTATTTGGTGTACAGATGTGAATCATATCAAGCTCAAGTGTATCCATCATCTCTTTATAGTCCGCAAAGCTGTTTGGTATATTCATCATTTCAGCTTTTATTTTATGATCCTGTGTATCGGTAATAGCAACTACCTCTATGTTCCCCAACCTTCTAAGTGCTTCTACGTGTGCCACGCCGATAAATCCTGTTCCTATTACTCCTGCTTTATAAGTTTTCATATTTTATCTCCCTTCATCACTTACTCTTACTTTGGAATAATACAGCGACTATAATAATGATCCCTTTTACAAGTCCTTCCAAAAATGGCGGTATATTAGCTATAACCAGTATATTATTTATCATCTGAAGCATTATTGCTCCGAGAAATGTTCCAAAAACCTTTCCTCTTCCTCCGTTCATTGCTGTTCCGCCTATTGCTACCGAAGCTATCGCATCAAGCTCAAATCCCATACCTGCATTAGGTGCTGTTATTGATGTAAGTCTTGATGAAAGAAGAAAAGCCGAAAGTCCTGAAAGCAGTCCCGTAATACAGAAAGCTGCATTTTTCATCATATTTACATTTATACCTGTAAGATTGGCTGCGTTTTCATTACTTCCCACTGCATAGACATATCTTCCAAATTTTGTTTTATTCATTATTATGGAAATTATTACTGCCGTAATTATAAATATAATTGCAAGATTAGGAATTCCCAGTGTTTCTCCGGCAGCTATAAGACGAAAAGTATTATATGACTTTTCCCCTACATTAAAAGGTCCTCCTTGTCCCAGCTGCACAATAATCGATCTGAAAGCCGACATTGTAGCGAGTGTTACTATAAACGGAGCTATTTTTCCTTTAGTTACAAGTATTCCGTTAATTCCTCCAAGAATAGTTCCGAATACAAGAGAAAATATCAATGTTAAAAATATACTTCCCGTAGAATTCAGCACTATAACTCCAAGTCCTGCTGTTAATGCCACCAGTGAGCCTACAGACAGATCTATCATCCCGGCAATGATTACCAGATTCATTCCCAATGCTACAATCCCTATTATTGCCGCCTGTTTCAGAAGCGTACTCAGATTGGTATATGATAAAAATCTCGGATTTATAATAGTAGCTATAAAAAACAGTATCAGAAATGAAACCAGATAACTGTAATTACTATAAAATTTTTGCAGATTTGTTTTATTAAAACTTACTTTATTAAGAAAAGGCATTTGTTTTCCGCCATTAGTCATTTTTTACCTCCAAATTTGAACCTGTTGCGTAGTACATTATATTTTCTTCAGTGAGATTTTTCCTGTCCAAAATAGTATTTATATTTCCTTTATACATAACTATGCATCTGTGGGAAGTCTTCCATATTTCAGGGAACTCCGAACTGAATACAACAACAGATTTTCCTGCAGCAGCCAGATTATGCATTATTCTATATATCTCAAACTTGGCTCCCACATCTATTCCCTGTGTAGGATTATCCAGTATATATACATCAGAATCCAGCTCCAGCCATCTGGAAATAATAACTTTCTGCTGGTTTCCCCCGCTCAGTGACGTTATCAGATCTGAGGGATTATCTGCTTTTATATTGATAAGCTCCTTATTTTTATTATATCTTTCTGTTTCTTCATTTTTGTTTATAAATAATTTTTTGTGCATATTCTTAAAAAAAGCAACGGACAAATTATCCTGAATACTCTGGTCTTTTATTATGCCTTTTTCTTTCCTGTTTCTTGGAACAAGGGAAATACCGCTTGCTATTACGTTTTTTATAGAAGACATATTTACTTTTTTATCATTCAGATACATTTCACCTTCATCTAACGGATAAGCACCAAAAAGTGCTTCGGCAAATTCTGCCCTCCCGTCTCCGTAAAGACCTGTAATTGCTATTATCTCTCCTTTTTTCACATCGAAACTAATATTTTTAAAAGTTTTCCCCGAAAAATTATTTACTTTCAAAAGAGGTATATCCTGAATTTCTCCGGCTTTCAGCTCATCTTCCACGAGCTTTCTCCCCACCAGAAGCTCTGTAGCCATTTTCTCATTTATATCGGAAAATTTTCCTGTCTGTATAAATCTGCCGTCGCGAAGTATGGTATAATCATCACAAATACTAAAAAGCTCCGGCATTTTGTGCGAAATATAAATAATACTTACTCCCTCTTCTTTCAAAAACCTCATTATATCAAAAAGTGAGTCTATCTCCTTATTTGTAAGTGCTGTCGTAGGTTCATCCATTATTATCAGCTTGGAATCAAATAATAATGCCTTCGCTATTTCTATCATCTGCTTTTGAGGCATATCCAGATATTCCACTATCTCTTCAGGATTTATATTCATTTTCAGCTTCTTTATTATTTCCCGTGATTTTTCAATCATGGCTTTTTTATCAAGAAATCCGAACTTATTTTTTATTTCCTCACTTAAAAATAAGTTTTCATATACTTTCAGGTCATTAATAAGGTTTAATTCCTGATGTATAAAACGGATCCCGAATTTTTTTGATTTGTTAGTTGTCATTTCATCTATTTTCTCATCCTGAAAATAAATCTCACCTTCAGAAAGAGGTATGGTTCCTGATAAAATATTCATAAGGGTAGATTTCCCTGCACCGTTTTCACCGAGCAGTCCGTGAATGGACGCTCTCTGTACAGAAAAATCGACCCCTGATAAAGCTTTTACCGGACCAAAAAATTTTGATATATTTTTCATCTCCAATAACATTATTTCACAACCTTCTAAATAAAGATCATTTATCAGCTTTATATTTTTTTATTGTTCAAAATCTAAAAATATTTATTACTGAATACTATATCTGATTTTATAAATATCTGAGTTTCTAAAATCATTTACATTATTTCTGTCTACTTCCACTGTTTTTATAATATATTCTTTTTCAAGTGTTTTTCCGTTCAGTACGCCGGCGCCAAGCTGTACTGCTTCTCTTACCATTGCAGGTGAAAAAGCATATGTTACCTGATCTAATTTTTCTTTTTCAAAAGTATCAAGATTTTCTTTTCTAGCACTTACTCCTGTAACTAATTTTATATTTATTTTTGCAGAACCTTTATATGCATTTATAGCATCAAGAACACCCATTTCCACTTCATCATCCTGAGTTATTACAGCTTTTATTTTTTCGATATCTTCAGGTTTTGAAGTATTCAGGAAGTTTTCCATCTGCTCCTGTGCTTTTTGTCTCTGCCAGTTTGTATTAAAACTTTGCACTATTTTTATATTTTTATCTGCTGTCGCCAAAAACCCGTCATGTCTCTGCTGTGGTACAGTCGAGTTATCCCCTAAGAATTCCAGCACAAGAATTTCCCCGGCTTTCAAATCTTCCTCAAAATATTTATTCAGATAATTCCCTGTCATTTCCCCGATTCCTGTGTTATCTCCCATTATAGTCGCTGTAGGTGTAAAGTTATTTATCAGTCTGTCATATACAATAAGAGGAATTCCTGCATCCATGGCTGCCTGTGCTGTAGAACGCAGTTCATCTCCGTTATGCGGCCAAAGTACTATAGCGTCTACTTTTTCATTAATAAGCGTATCCATTTGATTGTTTTGTTCCGAAGCCTCGCTTGATGTCAAAAACTTATACTCGAATCCCTGAGATTCTGCAAGTGCTTTAGCTTCTGCCTCGGCATGTTTTATACTTTCTCCGAGAAATCCATGAGTTGCATTAGGCATTACTATCCCAAGTACTTTTTTCTTCCCGGCCTTTGCTTCCGGCGTTCCTTCTGCTCCTTCTTTTGATTCACCCCCGCAAGAAACTGTTAAAACCAAAAGCAGCAGAGAAAATAAAAGAAACATTATTTTTTTCATTTTGTTACCTCCAAATTTTTTTTATTATATGTTACTTTTTGAATACAGAATCCAAAAATGCTTTGCCTTTTATCAGTCCTAATTTTATTGCCTCATCATTTTCAGAATAATTCAGATCTTCATGTTCTATACTTACATAACCGTCATACCCTATTTCTCTCAGTGTCTGGTATATTTTCTGCCAGTCCACGCTTCCTTTTCCGGGTATTTTATGCTGCCACCAGCCGTAATCCCATTCGTTCTCCCTGCCCAGCTGCTTGCCGAATATGCTGTAGCAGCTTCTTTTTTCTTCAAATATCTTTGTATCCTTTGCATGGAAATAAAGTACCCTTTCCTTGTAATCAATTAATGCCTTAATGTAATCCACTCCAAGCCATATCAGATGTGAAGGATCAAAATTCAGCCCGAAATTTTCATCAGGAATTATTTCAAACATTCTGTCCCATAATTCCGGCGAGTATGATATAGTAGCTCCCCAGCCTTCTCTGTGCCAACCCGGCATAGAACAGTTCTCTATCAGAAGATTTACGTTTCTGTCAGCTGCATATTTTACTATACTGGGAAATATCTTTTCAAATTCCGTAAAATTTTCTTCAAAGCTGATATCCAGATTTCTCCCTGCAAAAGCTCCCACAAATTTTACTCCTAATTTTCCTGCAGTTTTAATTACATTATAGAGATGCTTTACGTTATTTTCCCTTATTGATGTATCGGGATGAAGACAATTATCATAATAAGCAAGAGAAGCTATTTCTATATTATTTTCCCCCGTTAATTTTAATATATCTTCTTTAGTCTTATTGTCAAATTTTGCAACATCAATATCTGTACTTGAATAATCTCTGTCATTTGCCGCAGGCCAGCATGAAAGCTCTATAGCATCAAATTTTTGTTCCACTGCAAACTTTATCTTTTCTTCCAAAGATAAATGATTAAAGCAGGCTGTTAAATACGATAATTTCATATTGATTCTCCTTAATTTTATTCTATTTTTTCAGTTTTCAATTTTTGTAAAGCTTTACAAAATTGAAAATAAAATTATCACTCCTCCTCTTGCTGTTAATTTTTTTCCCAAAATTATGAATATTTTTCACTGTGTATTCTCATAATGTTATATATTAATGTAAAATAAAGAGCTGTTTTTCCTCTGTTTTACATTTAGTAACAAAGCAGAATGTTTATTTGTATTTTTTTTGTAATTAGAAAGTTGTTCCTCTTTTAATAAGCTTATGCGGTAAAAATTTATTTTGAATTGTGTTAGAAGTATTTAATTTGAGTATTCTGTTAATTAATAATTTACAGGCCTCTTTTCCTATTTTCATTCTCGGCTGATGAATTGTCGTAATTCCCGGATAAGTGGCATTGCATAATTCTATATCATCGAACCCTATTACTGAATAGTCCTCGGGTATTTTGACATTTTTATAATTCAGATAATTTACCATACTTATGGCAATCATATCTGATACTGTAAAAATCCCTGCTTTTTTTATTTTGCTTTTTAATATCTGTTTAGCAGCATTGATTCCGCCGTTATAATTAAAGTCTGTTTTTATGATAAGCCTTTCGTCAAACGGTCTGCCAAACTTCGCAAGAGCTCTTTTATATCCCGCCAGTCTCAATTTATCAAAAATAAAATCCTCATATGTCTGTACATAAAAGATTTTCTCAAAACCGGTTTCAAGCAGATAAATTGCAGCTTCAAAAGCCGCTTTTTCATGATCTATCGAAACAAACGGAACCCCTATGTCATCATAAAATTCACTGCATTGAATAATAGGATACTTTACTGAAAAGTCTTTTAAAAAATCCTTTTCAATAGCAAGATCCATTATAAAAGCACCGTCAACTAATTTATTTTCTATAAATTTGAAATATTTTCTCTCTATATCCCTGTCAAAATATCCATTACAAACCAAAACATTATAATTTCTGGTTTTGGCATATTCCTCCGCTCCCTTTACTATCTCTGCATAAAACGGGTTCGAGATATTAGTTACGATAAAAAGAAGCATTCCAGTTCTCATTTCACGAAGAGACTTTGCATGATAATTTACTTCATAGTTAAGCTCATTCAGTACTTTTTGAACTCTCAGTCTTTTTTCCTCGGAAACATTTTGATTTTTATTAATGACCCTTGATACAGTGGCTGTCGATACACCAGCTAAGCTGGCAACTTTCTTTATTCCTGTCATAAATCAATCACCATTTTTTGTAAACCTTTTCAAAAACTCTAATATATTTTAGCTTGATTTTTCAAATTGTCAAGTCATAATTTACGTTTTTTTCTTTTTCAAAAAACACCTTATTTTTCTATGTATTTTTACAAAGCTTATAAAATCTCCGTCATACTGTAAAACTGAATTTTTCTTCTTTTTCCCGGATTTCCATACATTTAAAATAGTTTTTTCTTTAAAAA
>JAITVW010000303.1 GCA_031285605.1 Fusobacteriales bacterium
TAGATATTAGTAGCGGTACTACATCCAGTTCATTGGATTCAATATAATCGTAGAGGTAACAGTCTTTTTAAAGTAGTTAAGGCTACAAGGAGAACAAAGTTACCACTCTACCATTAAAACAATTATTACATAAAGTAACAAAAATTTTAAGTAGTTAATTTAGCTAGATTAACTACATACATATTATACAAGGAGAAAATGGTCCTGCGATACTTAATCATATGTTCGGAAACAAAAAAGAAAACGTAATAAATTCTGTAAGCAAAAGCAGCGGACTTGATATGGGTTCTACTACAAACCTGATGAGTATGCTTGCTCCTTTTGTTTTGGAATTTCTCGGAAAAAATAAAAAAGAACAGAATCTTGATGCTGACGGGATTTCTAACCTCACTTCCATGGCTTCTAATCTTCTTGGCGGATCAAACGGCGATCTTATGGGTATGCTTACGAACTTTCTTGATACAGACAAAGACGGAAGCATCGTAAACGAGGCAATGGATTTACTCGGCGGACTTTTCAAAAAGAAATAATAAAAATTAAAAATACTGATTATAAAAACCGATATGACTGTTTTACAGCAATATCGGTTTTTCTATTAATCTTTATTTTTTGAAGCTTTCTTTCTTTCATTTTCTGTAAGATATTTTTTTCTGAGTCTTATATTATTTGGTGTTATTTCTACCAATTCGTCATCATCAATATATTCCAGAGCAAGCTCAAGCGTGAATTCCTTCGGCGGCGCCAGCTTTAATGCATCATCACTTCCGGCTGCCCTTGTATTAGTCAGTTTTTTCCCTCTGCACACATTAACCACAAGGTCATTCTCTCTTGAATGTTCTCCTACTATCATTCCCTCATAAACATCCACTCCCGGAGCTATGAACAGAATTCCTCTGGGCTGCAGATTATTCAGCGAATACCCGACACTTGTTCCGGCGTCCATTGAGATAAGAACTCCTCTTCTTCTTGTCGTAAGCTCGCCTTTATATTCTCCGTAATCATAAAATGAATGATTCAAGATACCTGTCCCTCTTGTTTCCGTGAGAAATTCATTTCTAAATCCTATCAGACCTCTTGCGGGAACTTTAAATTCAAGTCTTGTATATCCGTCAGTTCCCTGAATCATATTTATCATTTCACCTTTTCTGATTCCTATTTTTTCTATTACTACACCTACGAATTCATCTGCCACATCTATTATTGCCAGTTCTACAGGTTCTTCCTTTACGCCGTTTACTGTTCTCATGATCACTTCCGGCTTTGATACCTGAACTTCATATCCTTCTCTTCTCATATTTTCCAAAAGAATAGAAAGCTGAAGCTCTCCTCTGCCTTTTACTATATAAGAATCAGGAGAATCTGTGGGCTCCACTCTCATACTTACATTGTGCTGAAGTTCTTTTTCGAGTCTTTCCACAAGATTTCTTGAAGTTACATATTTACCGTCTTTTCCTGCAAATGGTGAGTTATTTACCGAAAAAGTCATAGCCAGAGTAGGTTCATCTATATCTATTACCGGCAAAGCTTTTGGATTTTCTTTTTCGGCTGCTGTTTCACCTATATCTATTTTATCAAGACCTGCTATTGTAATAATATCCCCGCATACAGCTGTCTCCATCTCTGTTTTTTTCAAACCTTCATATCCAAAAATTCTTGTTACTTTATAATTCACAAGTCCGCCGTCTCTTTTTATCAAAGTTACTTCCTGATTTTTTTTCAATGAGCCGTTATATATTCTGCCTGTTCCCAGCTTTCCCAGATATTCATCATATTCTATATTTGTTATCAGCATTTGAAGCGGTTCATTTTCATCTCCCTCAGGATCGCTTACATGTTCAAGTATTGTTTCAAAAAGCGGCTTCATATCCTTACTTTCATCTTCAAGCTCTTTTTTGGCAAAGCCGTTTTTAGCAGAAGCATATATTATAGGGAAATCCAGCTGTTTTTCATTTGCCCCGAGATCTACAAACAGGTCAAATACCATATCCACTACCTGATCAGGTGAAGAATTCGGTCTGTCTATTTTATTAATAACAACAATAGGGCATAAACCATGCTCGAGCGCCTGCTTCAAGACATACTTTGTCTGCGGCATTACTCCCTCAAAAGCGTCTACCAGCAAAAGAACAGAATCCACCATTTTCAAAATCCTCTGTACCTCTCCCCCGAAATCAGCATGACCCGGAGTATCTATTACGTTTATCTTATATCCGTTATAGTTTAGCGAAGCATTTTTTGAAAATATTGTAATACCTCTTTCTCTCTCCAAATCATTACTGTCCATTACTCTTTCTTCCACTTTTTCATGTGCCGAAAAAGTTCCTGATTGTTTTAGCAGTGCATCTACCAATGTGGTTTTACCATGATCTACGTGTGCTATTATAGCTATATTTTTTATATTTTTCATTTTTTTCCTTTCTGCCTTTTTGAATATATAAAATCATCTCTCTCATGATAGTAAAAAATAAGCGAGAAAAGGAACTGCCATCCTCTGGTTTTATAATCCGTAAATTATCATACGGAATATTATATCATAATTTTTTTAAAAAAATAAGTTTTTGTTTTATATGTTCTGCCATCATATATTTAAATATTATTTGAAACTGTTTATTTTTCTTTGTTGTATAAATTGATTTTTTTATGATTACTTCATTTGTAAAATTATTTTCTTATTTTTATAATGGTTGATTTTTTTCTATAAAATGTTCAAATAAAAAAATGCCGTATCAAAAATAAATTTCAAAATTTGGTACAGCATCTTATATTATTTTTTATATTTTGTATTTAATGCAAGAAGTACGGCATAAGTTTCACTATCCATTATTCCGTCATACTTTGCCGGTCTGAAATGGAACTGAAAAGCCCTTATTACATTTGTTGTCTGTTTATCATACTGTCCCGTCTTATCCACTTTATATCCGAATTTTTCGAGCTGGGTCTGCACTTCAAAAGGTGTAGTCAGTATAGAATACGAAGTCATAAAGCTGCTTTTGTCATCCTCATCATACCACATCCCTATCTGATAATCCTTATACAGGTCTTCCCACGGAAACAAAGGTCCCGGATCCTGTTTTCTCTGAGGTGCTATATCTGAATGTCCCAAAATACTTACAGGCTCAAGATTATACCGCGCTATTATATCTTTCAGTAAAACAGCTGTTTTTTTTATCTGGTCATCTGTAAACGGATAAAATGACATCTCCCCGTTTGTTCCGGTATACCCCGTATTAACTATCTCTATTCCCACAGAACTGTCATTCAGATTGTTCAATCTTCCCCAGCTGCTTTCCCCTGCATGCCATGAACGGTTATCTTCACTCACAAGATTATACACAGGATCTGAAGCATCATCAGTTACCAGATAATGAGAACTTACCTGCTGATTTGTAAGTATATTAACAGACTGATCTTTATTTACAGCAGTATAATGCAAAATTACAAATCTTACCCTTTTGTCCTGTGCTACTGAATCATATGTTTTCCCGTCTATTTTTACTGTACCGGCACTATTTCTTACAGTTTTGTTTTCTTTTTTGTATGTGTCAGAATATGCAAGTATTGACATAACTGCAGATAGTATGACTAATTTTTTCATATATGCCTCCTCAAGAAATATATTTATTTTATATTATGCTGTCAGCATTCGCTTTTATATATTTTATTACCTGCTCTGGGTTCTGCGGTTTTGAAGAATTTTCCCTGCTGTTTTTTCAGCCTCTGCGTATATATAAGCTGTAAAATAACTTGCACTTATACATAATAAAGTCACCAGATAAAAATTTTTGGTTACATGCATACCTGTTTCATAAAACAATAGATGTGCGAGATAAACAAAATATGAATGTCCTGATAAAAATTTTATTATTGCTGCTGTTTTTCCATTTATATAAGTGAAATTCATTTTTATGATAATTACAAAAAAACTTACACTCATAAAAAATACACTTATAGAATTTTTATCATAAAAAAATACGTTTTTTTTACCTGCTATTTTCATAAAATACCATGATATTGCAAATGTAAAAATAAATCCTGTGATGTATAAAAATTTATAATAATCTATATGTATTTTATCTTTATACTTTCTTACATAATATCCTAAAAGATAATATCCCAAAAAACCTGTTATGGGAAATGCCGATAAATTCAGAAATGGAAGCTTGAAAAAAATAAGGGCCGGATTAAGTATATTTACGACAAACCACATTAACAGCACTATTCTGGTTTCTTTCCCACAGTATTTCAATACCTTTCTAAGCCAAGGTGTAATAATATAAAGTCCTGTAATCATCGGAATATACCATAAATGACCTGCAGCATATCTGTAGCCTGCTATTACATATAAAGGATTTTCTTTATAATAGATAATATAAATAATACTCCATA
>JAITVW010000319.1 GCA_031285605.1 Fusobacteriales bacterium
ATTCTTTTTTATTAAGAACATTACTTAATATTACGTATAAATCCGTAGCAATTACTTTTCCTAATTTTACTGGAACTGCATTTCCAATCTGTTTATACTTACTATTTAAAGTTCCACAAAATTCCATATTCTTTGGAAATGTTTGTATTGCTGCAGCTTCTTGCCATGACAATCTTCTCGTATTTCCATTTCCAAATACCCATTTATCTTCTTCTACTTTTATCATATCTGGAGATGATGGATGTAACGCTATCTGTTTTGCCATAGCTGGAATTGTATAAGATACATTATCCCAGTCTCTTTTTCTATTTCTACTCATAAATCTTGAAGAAAAAGCATCTTTACATATATCTTTAGGATCTGGTTCAGCAAAATTCTTTAACGCCATTTTTAATGTAACTTTTTTTCTTTGTTTTTCTGGAAACTCATATTCTTTAATTTTTAAATCTTTATGAAATCCAATTAAAATAACTCTCCATCTATCTTGAGGTACTCCATAATCCGCTGCATTTACTAGATTAGGAAATACATTATACCCTTTTTCAGAAAAATCTTCTATTATAGCTTCTATTATTGTACCATCACCAAGAGTCAAAATTCCTTTAACATTCTCCGCTACAAAAGCCAACGGCTGTTTTTCTTCTACTAATTTAACAAAATATCTATATAAAGTATTTCTTTTATCATCAATTTTTCTAGGTCCCGCTAAAGAAAAGCCTTGGCAAGGAAAACCACCAGTAATTATATCTGATTTAGGAATCTCTTTAAAATCTATTTTTGTTATATCCTGACATATAACATTCGCTTTTGACCATTTTTTATGAGTCTCGCATGCATCTTTATCTATATCATTAGCCCATATTGTTTTGAATCCACTTTTTTCAAATCCAATATCTAATCCACCAGCTCCTGAAAATAAAGATACTACACTAAATTTATTTAATTGTAAAACAGACATATTTTTACTCCTTTTTTTGAATTTATCTTATATATATTATTATAAAATAATTCGGAAAATTTTTCAAACTCTAATAATTATTCTCAAAATATCAATATAATTGTTCTCTGATATTAAAAGACTGACCTCTTTTATTATATTTAATAAATTTGTACAAAATATAATTTTCTTTATCAGTTTCATGTGTTGACAATATAATTTGCTTTTCTGAAAAATCATTTCTCAATAATTCAATAAACGATGCTATGTTAATATCATCCATAGTTTGTACAGGATCATCTATTAATAAAAAATCTAAATTATTATTTTTAGAAGTATATAATTTATTCATAGCAAATAGAAAAGAAAGCATAAATCCAGACAATTGACCTGAACTAAATGTATTTATTATATCTAATTTAGATTCTCCACTTGAGACAAACCTCATATCTTTTTCATTAATAAAAACTCCTAATCCGTTTTGATAATCTTGTAATATTTTTCCTGTATAGAATAATAATGGAAATCTCAAATTGTCTAAAAACATATTTGAAAAGCTATTTTTTATATTTACATATATTTTCTTCAAGTTTCTCATACGTTCAGTAACTTCTTCTATTTTTTCTAATTTTTTCAAAATATGCATCAATTTTTCTTTTTTTACTTTATAATCATTATTATTTTTTTTATTAAATTCAAACTTTATATATCTAATTTTATTCTCTATAAAATTTAAATCAGCACATTTAACATTGAAATGTTCTATATTATTTGAATATTTTTTAAATATTTCATTTAAATCATATTTTTCATAAATTTCTGGAAATTTTTCATTGGTTATAATATATCTGGCTTTAAGAATCTCATTCTTTATAAAAGTTTTTTGTTCTTCCATATTAGTCATTTTTTTCCAATCAATACCATGTAATATTAAATCTATCTCAGCTAAACTTTCTTGATCAAGCTTTGAATTCAAAAGCTTTTCAATATCATTAATTTGATTATTCAGATCCTCTTGTGTTTGATTTATATTGGTTTCTTCAGGAAAAATCTTTCTTATATACTCAATTTCTCTTATTAAATAATTTTTCAATTCAGTATTACTTTTCTCTAAGTTATTCAAAGCTTTTGTTTTATATATTCCAAGATTTTCCGTAAGCTCATTAAATGACTTTAATAGTTCCTCAGAATTCTCATGTTTATGGTTACAATAAGGACAAGTTTCTTTCGGAATAAATATTTCTTTATGAACTTCTTGTAATTTATTTCTAGTTTCTAATATTTTATCTAATAACTTGTCATTATCAGAATACTCTTCTTCTGATTGCTTTATTTTTCCAATCATTTCAGCTAAAAAATCAATATCAAATGTGAAAATATCTGGTTTTATTTTTTTGAGAATATTCAACGTATTCTTTTTAAAAGTATACGCTTTCAAATTACCTCTAAAGAATTCTGAATTCTCTAAAATATTAAGTAATTCAGTCTTTTCATTATATATATAATTTGCTTTTTCTATATCAAATTTATTATCAATGAATAAGTCATAATATTTAATATACAAGGTTATTTTATCTTTTTTATCGCTTAAATTTTCTAATTTCTGATTTTTTTGTTTAGTTCGAAAATCCTCCATATTGGTTACTAAATAATGTATCCCAAAAATTTCTTTTTCAATAGTTTCAAGTGTTAAATTATTAATACTATTTATTTCTTTTTTATCCCATAGCGGAATTTTAAAAAATCCATCCTCTATTTTATTTAAATCAAATATTGATTCATATTGAATATTCATGATTTCTGTATTCATAATAGTTAGTTTTTTCAGTTCGTTGATCAATTCTTTTTTATTTTTTTCTAAATTTTCTCTAATTGTTTTAATTTTACTTTTCTCATTAACACTCGAACCAAAATTAGTTTGAATATAATCTATATAATTATCTATCTTTTCAGTATCAACTAAGGCTTCTAACGATTCTTTTCTTTCCGATATTTTTGTTTTTAAAAATTGTAAAGATTCTGATTGAGATATATAATAATATTTATTAAAGTGCTTTTTGCTGTATTCTACTTGTTGTTCAAATGTTTTCTGTGTTATTTCATTTTCATGTGTAATTCCATCAAAAACTGCTAAACCTTTTTCTATTGATAAATCATTATCCATACATAAATTAAAATATTTATGCTTAAAACTCGTCTCAATATCATTTAATTTATGATGATTCTTATCAATTTTTACTATTACTGAAAATTCCTGATTGTTATCATATAAATTTAAAACAATATATCCATGCTCATCAGTAGTATTTAAAAAAAGATGCTTTCCTAAAGAAGATGATTTTCTTTCAATGTCATTTATTCTATGAGCTGTTCCTGTCAAAGCTATTTCTACTGCATCAAAAAAAGTTGTCTTTCCAAACCCATTTGGACCAGAAAGAATTATAGGATTATGTTCAAAATTGAAGCAATAAAATTTATTATTATTAAAACATTTGAAATTTTTTAAAAAAAGACTTTTAAT
>JAITVW010000004.1 GCA_031285605.1 Fusobacteriales bacterium
GATTCCATTATTTATTGTAATATCTCTATCTAGTGTAATATTTCCATAGTCACTTCTTAATAATACACTTTTTGAAGCATTAGCCCCGAAATTCAAATTTTGGATATGGCTCGTCGTAAACACCATATTTCCCGTCTGTGCATAATCACTTCTTCTCAAAATACCTATATCTTCAGTTCCATTAACCGATATATTCAAATTAGAAATATTATCTATTAAATTATTTCCCATTTGCTTTGACAGAGACAGACCGACATTATTTGTTCCCTGAACTACTATTCCGCCTTTTCCCTGATTTGCACCATTTATATAGGCATATCTGTAATATGTAGAATCTGTGCTAAATACATTTGCCACTCTTATACCATAATTTTCAGTACCATCTACAAGTATATATCCCGGACTTACAGTTACTCTCGGATTTGCAGATCCTATACTTGCACTGTTAAGATATTGTCCAAAATCAATCCCTATACTTCTTTTACTTTTTATATGAATAGTTCCTTTATTTATTGTATACGACATTAACGGCGACTGCGTTCCCTCTGAATCTATCATCATTGCAATCATATTCTGACCTGAATTCAAAGTTATAGTACCGCTGTTTAACAATGTTGAGTATCCTGTAAGCATCGCAGGACTGTTCCCGCCCCCGTCTCCATACAGCAGCTGATGCTCAAATCCTAAAGTCATATAATTGGCTGTAGGATTGCTGTGGTTTATGTCAGATTACCCTTAAATTCAACTGTTTTTCCCGCCGGATCTATTACCTGATATGGGTTATAACTTAAAAACATTGTTGTAGAATTTGTCGATCCTGTATTAGTAAATGTCCAATCTCCCTCAATAGTATAATTGTAATTATCAACATAATTGAATACTGTAACAGGACTTCCGCTAGAAGCATAAGAAGCCGCACTTGTCTGCCATGAATTCCAAGGAGCACTTGGATAAGCTGTATTGGCGTACTGTATTCTTCCTGTCCATGACCCGCCCGAAGATCCGCCTGCAGTTATTACTACTCCGCCAGCATCTAATGTTTTAGCACTTACATTGTGAACCATCTGACTCGAAGCTGGAGTGAAAGAAGGAATGTAACTCTGACCAAACCCTGTAGGAGTGAACGTTAATGTAGCAGGTGTAAATGTCGAAGGTGTCAGAACACTCGGAGTAACCGGATTAAAAGCTACTGCTGTAACAGTAGGTGCTGTAGGTGCAGCTGGTGCCAAAGGTACCATTATTTCCACTACTACCGGTTCTTTTACCGTAGGTGCCGTAGGAACTGTTACTTCAAACGGAGTAATCGTAGGTGTCGAAATCGCTCCCGGTGAACTTGCTGTTATTGTTCCTATACTGATAGGATTTACTGTGGGTATCGAAATTGACGGAGTCGTTATTCCTCCGTATGTTCCTACTGATATTTGCGGAAGATCCTTTACCTCTGGCGGTGTTACATTCATTGTAAGCGGTGTCACTTCAGCCACATCTACATTTCCCACACTAAGGTTAATAGCTTCCTTTTTCATGTCTCTGAGTGTAATATTTACACCCATTCTTATTTCCTTACCCTCCTGAGGCGGCTGATAGGCTTTACCAAATAATCCGGAAGTTCTTTCTGTTGCCACATAAACTCCGTCTGCATCATAATAACCGCTTGTACCATGTTCCGGATTAGAATGGTACAATGCATTTTCACCTGTATTATCTACATCTTTATTATATTCTTCATAATAACCGCTGAAAAATATCTGCCATTCCAGATATTCTGGTTTTACAATATAGTCCCCTTGTAGATATAAATCCTTTAATTCTTTATTCTTCTTTTTTAGAATATTTTCTATAACCTGATAGTTTTTCTGTGTAGAATTTCCTTTTTCTATATTTTTTAACTTATTATACATTTTTTCATATTTACTGCCGGGCAGACCTGTTCCGGCTTCTGTTCCGGCATAAGATGTCAAAATTGAGTTAAGAGCTAAAAATAATACTAACAATTTTTTGTTTTTTTTCATATTTCCTCCTTAAGCATGTTATAATTATATTTTTTTAATCTCCTTTCATAAAATTTTATTTTTCAATATTCATAGATTACTTAAAAACTAACAGGAAATTTTATATTCTTTCATTATTCCCCGTTTATATAATACTAAAAATAACACAAGCTGTCAATTAACTTTATTTGTTTTTTCATACCATTTAATATAAAAAATATATTTAAATAACATAAAAATAATTTTATTGTCAGATAAGTAATCGATTTCATGAAATATTACTTACAAGCTTTATTTTCTAAAAAAATTAAAAATTATATTTAAACTCCGTTTTAATTAGCTTAGAAGTATAAAACAAAATTTATTTCAAATGCTGAATTGTCATACTTTCAACTTTTTTATATTTTTTTGCTTTTATAAATTTATTTTCTAAAATAATAATATTTACTCTTTCAAAACTATAATTTTCATAGTATATTCAGTCTATTTCATAATTTTCTTTCTTAAAACAATTAAAAATTAGTAAATATAAAAGATATTTTTTAATTTTTTTTCAATTCAAATACATTTGGTGTTTTTCCCATATTGATAATATATCTAACAGTTGTATTCCTACACTTTTTATCATTGCATTCAAACTATTTGAAAATTTCGCCGCTCCTATATGACCGGACTTTTTTACAAACTCTATTATTGGTTTTAAAAT
>JAITVW010000017.1 GCA_031285605.1 Fusobacteriales bacterium
TCTAATTCTACTCTTGATGTGGTAAACATTACTTTATCAAAGTTTATAAAGCCCGTATTATTTAAATAATATCCTGTGGGCGCTGAAAAAATTAGATCCACTTTCTTTTCTGACATCACTTCAAGCCAGTTTTCTATTTCTGTACGCCTATTTCCGCCTACCCTGTTCAGTATCAGCCTTGCTGCCTGTTCCTTGCTTAAGTTGGGATTTGCCGCCATCATTCCTGCAAGATAACTTCTTCCTACTCCCGAACCAAAGTTATTAAATACTACTCCCTCTTTGGTCTGGAAATTTTCAAAATCATTTACGCTTATCCCATTTCTGTTCGGAGTATTTATATTTATTATTACCGCCTGATTATTCTGTGCCCTGTCTATACTCGTATTCTGATTTGCATTCTTATCAAGCCTTATATCTGCCAATACAAAGCTGTTCATCATTCCCAGCAAAAGCCCTATTGCTATATTTCTTCTTACAAACTTTTTCTTATCCCTGAATATCTTTTTAATTACATTTACAATTTCTTTCCATTTACCTTTCTTCATCTTTAACCTCCTAATAATTTTATTGACTTTATTAATTTTTTACGATGATTCTGTATATTTATCTTATATTAAAAAATATATTTCCACTTGTTTTTTTAATTTAATAATTATATTTTATTTTAAAAATAAAATGATAATATAATTTATTTTTTAATTTATAAATTCAATACTCAAAATATTTTTTTGACTTCTTTTTTTAGTATTTTTTTATATTACAAAAAGAGATATTTCATAATATCTGTTTATCATTATTCCTCTTCTAAATATATATTCCCGTTGAAATTTCAAGATGTCTCGGCTTAGTTTCCAGTATCTTTTTGAATTCCTGTACATTAGGTATTTTTTCCCATGTTAATAATGTCTCTAAAAGCTGACTTCCTGCTCTTTTTATTACTTCGTTCATACTTTCTGAAAATTTTTCTGCTCCTATACGCTTTGCCTTTTTTACAAAATCCATTATCGGTTTTAATACTTTATTTCTTTTTATGTACAGCGACTCTTCTTTTTTTACATTTCTGTCCAGATAATTATACAAGACTTCTTTTGTCATACCATCTGTATTTAACAATTTTAATATTTCTTCATACTGCTCTATATCTCTTCTTTCCTGCTCCAATATTATTTTTATTTTTTCTATGCTTAATTTCAACACCAAGTCTTTTCCTGTTTCTGATGCACACAAATAAAGATGATATCTTTTTTTATCATTTCTTATTGTAGTTTCTGAACGTTTTTCCAATAAATTTCTCATTATTTTAGTATACTTTGCTTCGTCATGCGATAGTTCCGACAGCATTCCCCTGCAGCATGACATCTCTCCCGCCGACAATCCCAAAATCTCTGATACCATCATTAACTTATCTTCTTCATTTGGATTTTCTACATACCTTTTTATTAATTCTTCTATTTTCTTCAGTCCCATGTTTTCCTCCATTATTTCCTTTTATTTTAAAAAGCCGGTATATTCATAACCAAGTTACTTTTTACGGCTTTATTTTATGTTTTCCTTAGAAATATTCTACTATATTTCAATATTAATTGTCAATTTTTTTAATTATTTTACACGCTAAATAGTTTATAACCCTGAAAATTTCAAAGATTTTTCAAATAACTTATACTTCGCTTTTTAATATCAAATCAAAATCATAAATATTCGATAAAGGAATAATACCGGCTCCTATTGCCGAAGCTGTTGTCAGTAATTTCGGAAAAACAATTTTTTCGGCATTTTTTTCCAGCTTACAATTTTCATTCTTTATTTTTTCCATAAGCACATTTTGTATCTGTTTTTCGTAAGGAGCAAGAATACCGCCGATTATTACACAATCCAAATCAAATATAAGAAACAGGTTCATTATTCCCGCTGCAAGATAATCAAAATATTCGTCCATCTGCCTAAAAATAACATCGTCACTTTTATTCTGATACATGTCAAGAAGTGCATCCACTCCTGACAAGCCATTATCTTTGATTATTTTATTTATTATATTTGAAGAAACATATTTCTCCCAGCAGCCATGCCTTCCGCACTCACATTCCCGTCCTTTGTATTCTATCACCATGTGTCCCACTTCACCTGCATGCTGAAGACCGCCTGAATAAAGAGAATTTTCCAGAATTATTCCTCCGCCTATTCCTTCATGTACCGAAAGATAAACAGAATTCCTATATTTTTTGGAACTGCCTATGAGATTCTCGGCATATGCAGCATAGTCTGCTTCATTCCCAATATATATCGGTATATTAAAAGATTCTTTCAGTCCTTCAAGTGAATATTCCTTTATATCCACTATAGGCGATTCTTCAAATTTCAGCTTTCTGTCATTTACTATTCCCGGAAATGCTATACCTATACCAAGAAGCTGTTCCATTTTTATATTACTGTGTACTATTGATTTATAGACAAGATTCTTTAATTCTTCCTGAAGATTATTTATATTATAATTTTCCTGTGACTTATATATCAAATTTAATTCCAAATCCAGTATTATCACTGTAATAAGTTCCTGTCTTATTTCAATTCCTATGGCATAACTGTTTTGGGAATTTATTTCAAATACAACGGGTTTTCTCCCTGCTTCGGAATTAATTACCCCGCTTTCTTTTATCAGACCCGTTTTTATAAGTTCGTTCAAATAAAGAGTTACAGTTGGTATTGTAACATCAAGAAATTTAGACAGCTGTATCTTAGTTATCTGTTTTTCAAGATATATATAACTCAAAATTTTTCTGTGATAATTATTCTGAATTAATTCCATAAAAATTCTCTCCTTTTACAGTTTGCTTTCTAGTGTAATATTCAGCTGAATATAGTCAGTTCACTATACTAATACCGGATTATTCCCTAATAATATATTATACTCCTAATTTTTCTTTTTTCAAATTCAAAAATATAAATTTATAAATCCCTTTTATAGTCTGCTTATTTCAAAAAATTCATTTTTTAAAGCTTTATACAGTTTTGTGTACACTTCATATCTTTTTTGATATTCTTTGTGATTTTCCATATCCGGCTCTATTACATCTGTTATCTTTACTATTTCTTTCAGTTTTTCATTCATATTTTTTTCATTTTCAGTTCCAAATAAAGCAAGAAGTGCCGCACCATATGATGGTCCTTCCTGAATAGCCAGCACTTCTGATTTTATGTTAAAAACATCTGTGAGTATTTTTCTGCTCAGCTCTGATTTTGCTCCGCCGCCTATTATTCTTATTGTATTAGGACTAAGTCCGTCAGCAAGGTTATATGAATCATAAAGCGCAAAGACCATTCCTTCCATTACAGCCCTTGTCATATCTCCCCTTGTATGTGCCGAGGTAAGACCTATAAAGCTTCCTCTTGCATAAGGATCTGAGTGCGGTGTTCTTTCACCTGTCAGATACGGAAGAAAAAACAGGTTATTGCTTCCAACAGGCGACTGTTCCGCTTCATCAAGCATTTTCCCGTAATTACCGTCATGAATATCCTCTATCCACCATTTCAGACATGAAGCAGCTGATAATATTACCCCCATAAAATGATATTTTCCACTTGAATCACAAAAAGTGTGCATACTGCTTTTTTCAGGAAGCGACCATTTTTTCTGCGGTATAAAAACTACTCCGGATGTCCCCAGTGAAACCAGTATTTTATCCTCATCCACCACTCCTGCACCTATTGCACCACAGGCATTATCTCCGCCGCCTGCTGCCACGGGAATTTTTACAGTTATTCCTAACTCATCCATAATCTCCTGCTTTAATTCGCCTGTGATTTCATATGATTCAAAAATTTCCGGCAGGTATTCCTTTTTTATTTCAAGAATTTTTATCATTTCATCTGACCATTTTCTATTTTTTACATCAAAAAATAAAGTTCCTGATGCATCTGAAACATCAGTATAAAATTTTCCTGTAAGTATATATCCTATATAATCTTTTGGAAGCATTATATGTCTTATTTTACTGAAAACTTCGGACTCATTTTTTTTGAGCCACAAAAGCTTCGATGCAGTAAAGCCTGTAAATGAGATATTTGAAGTATATTCTGCGAGCTTATCCATTCCGATTTCATTATTTAAAAATTCTGATTCCTCTACAGTCCTCTGATCATTCCATAATATCACAGGATATAAAACTTCCTTATCTTCCCCCAAAATTACAAGGCCGTGCATCTGACCCGAAACTCCCATTCCCTTTATGTCATTCATATTTATTTTTTTTGAAAGCTCCTTCATACTGTCTGTTATACCTTTTATCCAGTCGGAAGGATTCTGGTCTGACCATCCGTTATTTGAGTAATGTACAGGATATTCCCTGGATGAAGACACTGTTATTTTTCCGTTTTTATCTATAGCTGTTATTTTTACCCCGGAAGTCCCTAAATCTATACCTAAATACATACTGCCTCCTTTTATCTGCCTTATTTTTTTAATATTGTACCATAAACACTTCTTAAAAAACAGGTTATTCCAAACAATTTGAAATAACCCGTTTATCCAATGTTAACAGGTATTGCCACATAATTTGAAATTCGCCAAAAACCTGATTTATTTTATCAATCAACAGCGGAGAAAGTTGCCGCTGAAAGACCGGGGCTTTTTTTATTTTGCTTCCAATATATATGAATTTAATATACTTTCCAGCATTTCCTGTCTTCCTGAAGTATTTTTTATTTCTGCAAGATTTTCTGCATATTCTGCCAGTTCTTCAAATCCTGCCTTACCTTCCATGATATCTTTTCCTATACCTGTTTTATAGCTTTCATATCTCTTATCCTGAAAATCCTCAAAAACTTTATCTTCATAAAGTTTATAAGCTATTGTTAATCCTTTTGCGAATGTGTCCATACCCGCAATATAAGCTAAAAATAAATCCTTGTCTTCAAATGAGCCTCTTCTTACCTTTGCGTCAAAATTTAATCCGCCTTTACCCAGTCCGTTATTTTTTATTACTTCATACATAGCCAGAACAGCATCATATATATTTGTAGGAAACTGATCCGTATCCCATCCCAGAAGCATATCTCCCTGATTTGCATCTATAGAACCCATCACATTATTTATTCTTGCAAAATTCAATTCATGCTGGAATGTATGCCCTGCAAGAGTAGCATGATTTGCTTCTATATTCATCTTATAATGTTTATCAAGATTATACTTTCTCAAAAAACCAAGAACCGCAGCAGTATCAAAATCATACTGGTGCTTTGTAGGTTCTTTTGGTTTCGGTTCTATAAGCAGCTGTCCTTCAAATCCTATCTTTTCTTTGTAATCCACTACCATCCGCAGAAATCTGGCAAAATTATCATATTCCAGATCAGATCTGGTATTCAAAAGAGTTTCATAACCCTCTCTTCCTCCCCAGAGAACATAATTTTCCCCGCCTAATCTTTTTGTTATCTCCATTGCTTTTTTTACCTGTGCCGCAGCATATGCAAATACATCCGCATTTGGTGCTGTTGCTCCTCCGTGAAGAAATCTGGGATGGCTAAAAGCATTTGTTGTCCCCCACAAAAGTTTTATTCCTGTTTTTTTCATAAGCCCTTCTATATGATCTGCTATTTCATCAAGAAGTCTGTTTGTTTCTTTTAATGTCACAGCTTCATTTATAATGTCTCTGTCATGAAAGCAGAAATAATCCATCCCTATTTTCTGCATAAATTCAAAACCCGCATCTGCTCTTGCTTTTGCCTGTTCCAATGCATCATCATATCTGTTCCATACTCTGTTCATAGTATCCCCGCCGAACATATCCAATCCCTGAGCTTTTAATGTATGCCAGTAACTCATTGCAAATTTCAGATGTTCTCTCATCGGTTTTCTGCCTATTACCTCATCTTTATTGTAATATTTGAAAGCCATAACATTTTTTGATTCAGGACCTTCATACTTTATTTCTTTTATTTCCGGAAAAAATTCTTTCATGTATTTTCATCTCCTCTATTGTAATTTTTATTATTATTTATCCTGTTTTCTTTTTCTGCGACTGAACATCAAACAGTACTGCAAACAGAAGTATCAGACCTTTTACCACATACTGCCACGACGGCTCTACATTAAGCATACTCATTCCGTTATCAAGACTTGCCATTATCAAAGCTCCGAGTATAGCTCCCGTTACCTTTCCTT
Organism: Fusobacteriales bacterium; assembly: GCA_031285605.1. Lineage (GTDB taxonomy): Bacteria > Fusobacteriota > Fusobacteriia > Fusobacteriales > Leptotrichiaceae > Sebaldella. The sequence goes on from JAITVW010000017.1 coordinate 6,155, forward strand.
TTCCTCCTGAAAGACTCGCACCCCCGATTACACACGCTGCTATGGTATCCAGCTCTGCATTGGTTCCTGCGGAAACCGAACCCGCCCCAAGCCTTGAAGTAAGCACCAGCCCTGCTGCAGCCACAAGAAAACCATTTACTATATAGATTATCATCTTTATTTTCCGGGTATCTATTCCTGAATACTTTGCTGCGTTTATATTTCCCCCTATTGCATAAACTGTCCGCCCATATGCTGTCTTATTTGAAACAAAAGAAAATATAATTATCAAAACTGCCATTAATAAAACCGGTGTTGGAATTCCCTCATAACTGTTCAGAATTATTATTCCAAGAAAAATCAATATACTGTTTCCCATTATCCACATTAAATCATTCTTAAAGTCTCCAGTTTCTATTTCATTGGCAATTTTTGCTTTTCTATCGCTCATTTTACTATAAACAAGAAGAAGAACAAATAATATTCCTATTATATAGCTCAGACTTTTCGGTATGTAACTCTGCCCCAGTATTTTGAAAGCACCGCTTATGGGTGAAATAGTCTGACCGCCTGTTATCCCTATAAGAATCCCTCTGAATACAAGCATTCCGGATAAAGTTACTATAAATGACGGAACATTTTTCTTAGCTGTCCAGTATCCGTTCCATACACCAAAAACCAGTCCCAGAACAAGCGTAACCAATACCGTTACCATAAACGGCAGCTTTAATGTCACATCCATAATGGCGGCTATTCCTCCGAGCAGTGCCATCTGTGATCCTACAGACAAATCTATTTCCCCGGAAATAATAACAAATATCATTCCTATGGAAAGTATTCCTGTTATCGACATCTGTCTTAACAGATTTGATATATTTCTGAAATTTATAAAATTTCCTCCGGTAATTGCTATAAATACTCCCCATATAATCAAAAGTGCCAAAAACAAAATAAACATGTTGGAATTTTTAGCTTTTTTTAAATTAGTTGCCAGACTCATTTCTACCTCCTACAATAGCCGCTTCCATTATCATTTCCTGCGTAACGTCTTTATTTATAAATTCCCCTTTTATTTCACCTTCATGCATTACTATAATTCTGTCACTTATACCCAAAACCTCAGGCAGTTCCGATGAAACCATTATCACGGATATTCCCTGTTCGGCAAGCTCTGCTATATTTTTATATATTTCGTATTTTGCCCCTACATCCACTCCTCTTGTAGGTTCATCAAGAATTATTATCTTAGGATTTACAAGAAGATTTTTTGCAAGTACTACTTTCTGCTGATTTCCCCCGCTCAAATTTTTTATTGCAAGATCTTCGCTTGTTGTTTTTATTTTCAGAAGGTCTATATATCTTCTCACATCAGTTTTTTCCCTGTATGTATCTATATAATCTGCTGTTTTGGTATAACTGTCCATATTTGAAAGAGTCATATTTTTTTCTACCGACATATCAGCTATTATGCCGTCCTGTTTCCGATCTTCCGGAACCATTGAAATACCTGATTCCAAAGCCTCTTTTGCTGATCTTATATTTATCTTTTTGCCGTTAAAAATACACTCTCCTGTTTTACTTCCTTCATATGTTCCAAAAATACTTGAAATAAGTTCTGTTCTTCCCGACCCTATCAGACCGGAAATTCCCAATATTTCCCCTTTTTTCAAAGTAAAATTTACATTTTTTACTCTCTTCTTTCCTGTATTGTCAAATATATTATAATTTTTTACTTCAAAAATTATTTCTCCTGTCTTATTATTTTTTTCAGGATAAAAACTTCCTAGCTCTCTTCCCACCATGGCTTTTACTATTTCATTCTTGCTGTATCCGGAAGTTTTTCTGCATTCTATGAATTGTCCGTCTCTGATAACAGTTACTTCATCTGATATCTTCATAACCTCATCCAGCTTATGGCTTATATATATTGATGTAACCCCTCTTTCCCTTAATTCTCCGATAATATTCAAAAGTACATCGGTTTCTTTTTCTGTTAACGATGCTGTAGGCTCATCAAAAATTATCAGTTTTGAATTCTTAGAAAGTGCCTTTGCTATCTCTACCAGCTGTTTATGGCCTATCCCCAATTCTCTTACCGGTGTATCAGGTGAAATGTCCATTTTCAGTTCTTTCAGTACTTCGCCGGTTTTCTGATACATTTTATAAAAATCCACCATACCATTTTTCAGTATGAAATTTCCCAGAAATATATTTTCCATAATTGAAAGCTCATCTACAAGGTTCAGTTCCTGATGGATTATGGAAATCCCTTTATTTTCAGAATCCTTTATTCCTCTGTTTTTTAGAATATTTCCGTCATAATAAATTTCTCCGCTGTATGTACCGTGTGGATATATCCCGCTCAAAACCTTCATAAGAGTGGATTTCCCTGCGCCGTTTTCACCGCACAGGGCATGGACATCTCCTTTTTTCACTTTTATTGTAATATTATCAAGTGCCTTTACTCCTGAAAAATCTTTTGTGATATTCCTCATATCCAAAATTTCTCTATTCTCCATTTTTTAACCTCGTCAGAATTTATTTTCCAAAAACGTCGCTTTCTGTCTGGAATCCGTCTTTTATTATAGTTTCTTTTAAATTTTCCTGAGTTACTGCTATTGGAGATAACAAGTAAGATTTTACATCGATTTTACCGTTATTAGTTACACCATTTGATTCTATTTCTATGCTTCTTCCCAGATCCACCGCTATTTGTGCAGCTTTTTCCGCAAGAGTTTTTATAGGCTTGTATACTGTCATTGTCTGTGTTCCTTCTACTATTCTTTTTACTCCTGCAAGGTCTGCATCCTGTCCGGATATAGGTACTTTTCCTGCGAGCCCCTGAGCATTCAGAGCCTGTATTGCCCCGCCGGCAGTACTGTCATTAGAAGCTACTACTGCGTCTATTTTATTATCATTAGCTGTAAGTGCATTTTCCATGATTTTCAGTGCTTCTTCCGGAAGCCAGTCTTTTACCCACTGATCTCCTGCTACTTTTATATCTCCCTTATCTATAAGAGGCTGCAATACTTTCATCTGCCCTTCTCTGAAAAGTCTTGCATTATTGTCTGTAGGTGATCCACCCATTAAAAAGTAGTTTCCTTCAGGCATTTTTTCCACTATAGCCTGTGCCTGAAGCTCCCCTACTTTTACATTATCAAATGATATGTAAAAATCTACATCCGAATTTGTAATTAATCTGTCATAAGCCAGTACTTTTACCCCTGCTTTATGTGCTTCATCCACTATCGGCGCCATTACTTCACCGTTATTCGGTATAATAACCAGTACATCTATACCCTGTGACAGTAAATTTTCTGCATCTGTAAGCTGTTTCTGCGAATCTCCGTTTGCTGAAACCACAATTACTTCTGCCCCGGATTCTTCTGCGGCTTTTTTGAAAATATCCCTGTCTTTCTGCCATCTTTCCAGTCTCAAATCATCAATAGACATTCCTATTTTTATCTTTTTCTTATTTCCCCTGCCTGCTTCGCCGCTTTCTGTCCCGCTTTTACCGCTGTCTTTTCCGCATGAAACTAAAAATAACATTACTAAAGTTAACATAAAAAACATCTTTTTCATTTTATCACCTCTATAATTTTTTATTTGTTTACTTTTCCGTTTCCGTTACATAGTTTACCGAATAAAATTTTTTCAGATTTAAAGAAAATAACTTTCATAATTTGATATATTCACTTATAAGCTTTATAAAAAATATATTTTAAAATAATTTTAAAATATAAAATTAATATATTTTACCTCTATTTTTTTATTTGTCAATACTAAAACAAAAAAATATTTTTCTATTTTAAAATTATCTTATAAATAATGTATTATAGAGTAAAAAATATTTTTTTTCAATATTTTAAAAAAAAATTTTAGAACTATTATTTTAATTTTATTTGACATTTTTCAATTTCAATTATACAATCTATATAAGTACACTTACAGGAGGTTAGGAATGGTTTTATCAGATATAGATAAACAAATATTAGAGTCTTATAAGACCATGGTGGACGGGTTGGCAAATTATTTAGGACCTTTTTCCGAAGTGGTTCTCCACAGTCTGGAAGATTACAACCGTTCTGTTGTAAAAATAGCAAACGGACACCATACAGGAAGAAAAATCGGAGCTCCTATCACAGATACGGCTCTGAAAATGCTTTCTGAAATCAAAAATTCTGATGACAAGATTTGTAAAACATACTATACCAGATCTAAGACAGGTAACTCGTTAAAATCCAATACTACAGCCATCTACGGAGAAAACGGCAGAATTATCGGATTACTATGTATGAATCTGAATCTGGACACTTCATTCGGTGAGTTTATCAAAAGTTTTTTCCCGGGTAAAGATCCAAATACGCAGAATCATAACGAAAATAATGAAATTTTTGCTAATTCCACGAGTGAATTGGTTCTTAGTGCATTAGATAATATTGTTGCGGAAGTAAATAATGATTCTTTTGTTTCTTCAATATACAAGAACAAAGAAATCATAAAAAGACTCTATGACAAGGGAATTTTTAATATCAAGGATTCAGCCAATCTGGTTGCGGATTATCTGAAAATTTCCAAAAATACAGTTTATTTACATTTAAGAAACTCCTCAAAATAATAATCATTATTTTATACTGTAAAAATTGTCATTAAAAAAACAGATATGCTGTAAAAATCATATCTGTTTTTATATATAATAACTTGTATTTGAATTCAGGTATTTTCTTTTATAAGGTTTTTTCATTGCATAAAAATATAAAATTTTATCTCTATCTTTTTCTTTGCCTGTTACATTTCCTTTTGTATCCTGATTTTTCTTCATAATCTCTGGTTTTTATAACGTTTTGACAAATTAAGGCCGTTTACTTTTTTCAAAAAATACATATTTCTGTCTGCCAAGACTCCATTTCTGTTATCCCGGCAGGCAGACTGTCTGGAAAATAATATTATAATTTTTATTTTGAAATCAAATTTGATTCTACAGGCACTTCTTTAGCTTCAATGTCTGGAGAAATCTGTGGTTTGTTTTTTATTGCCTCTATTAATATTTTTAAGCTTGTTGCACCTATCATTGCAGGATCTTGTGCTACTGTTGCACTTAATTTTCCTTCATCTACAGAAGTTCTTGCTTCAGGAGCTCCGTCTGTTCCAACTACTAAGATCTGACCTGTTTTTCCTGCATTTGCCACTGCCTGTACAGCTCCAAGAGCCATAGTATCATTACATGCATAAATCGCTTTTAAGTTAGGATACTTTTGAATTAAATTTGCAGCTACGTCTAATGCTTTTGATCTATCCCAGTCAGCAGGCTGACTCGCTACTAAATTAAATTTAGAATCAGCTTTAAATGCTTCTGTTGCACCTTGTCTTCTGAATTCTCCCGATGCATTTCCTGATTTACCTTCTATTATTGCTACCTCTCCACCGTCGGATAATTTACCGATAATGTATTCTGCACCTTTTGCACCAACTTTTACGTTATCAGTTGTTACGAAAGCCAGTACGCTTCCTCCTGATTTTTTTAACTGTTCCATATCAACTTTTTCATCAATATTCACTACATAAATTCCTTTTTTGTTAGCTTCCACTATTGCCGGAATTGTATTAACCGGTGACAGAGGAGCTATCCCGATTGCTTTGTATCCTTTTGATAATAAGTTTTCTATTAGTCTTAACTGCTCCTGTACATCTTCCTCGGAACTTGCTGCGATAATATCCACTTTTATTCCCTGAGCCGCTGCTTCTTTCTCTATTCCTTCCTTCATTTCCACCCAAAACGGATTTGATAAAGTTTTTAGAACTATTGCAATTTCAGCTTGTCCTTCAGATTTTTGTTCAGTTTTTGCAGGCTCATTTCCATCTTCGGTTTTTGCCTCTTCTTTAGCTCCGCCACAAGAAACTAATAAAAACATTGTTAACAATAGAAAAATTTTCATGATATTTTTCATATTTTGTTTCCCTCCTAATAATATTTATTTATTTTAAAAAAATTTAAAACCAATATTTTTCAGCTTATTATATTCCTGATATAGTAAGCTGCTCCCAGAACTCCGCTTTTCTGGTCATGCTCTGAATAAACAATATTCAGATTTTCTGCGGGATAAGGTTTTCTTGCATATTTATATATGCATTTATCCAGATAATCTCTTGGAAAACTCTTCATCATAGGAACTCCGCCTGCTATTATTATATAGTCCGGATCAAATATGTTTATCTCTGTTGCAATAGGCAGAGCAAGAGTATCTATATATTTTTTTATTATTTTATTATCCCTGTGCTTTACGAAAATATCATCTATCCTGTCTTCCGGAAAATTTTCTTTTAATATATTCTGAAGATTTTTCCCCGAAGCATAAATTTCTATACATCCTGTATTGCCGCATGGACATTCTTCCTCACTGTTCATAACAGGTATATGCCCCAGCTCTCCGGCAACACCGTTTTTACCTTCAAGAATACTTCCGTTAATATACACTGCATTCCCGAATCCTGTCCCTATATAAAATCCCAGTACTATTTTGTCCTCTCCCATCTTGTGTCTTTTTATATCATCAAGCATCAGAAAGTTTACATCTTTATTTATAAAAACAGGTATATTCAGAATTTCTGACAATCTGTCTGTTACATTTACATTATTCAGATTTTTCATATTCGGAGTAGAATAAACGAATTTCTTATCTTTACTTACACATGAAGGAAAGCCTATTCCCACGCCTTCTATTTCGCTGCCATATTCATTGATATAGTCTTTTATCTCACCGGACAAATTTTCTATAAAATCTCCGTTTTGCAAAATTAAACTTGACTTTATTCTGAAATCCTCCACAGTGTATGATTCAGTCACCAAACCTGTCCTAAAATTTGTACCGCCTATATCAATTCCTAAAATATACTTTTTTTGCATTATTATCTCTCCTATTATTTTGCAGTTTTTGCCTCGTATATTTCCAGCATTTTATCCCATGCTTTAGGCAGGTCACTGTCTAAGTTAAATAAACCGGAGCTTCCCACGATAAGTACCTCTGCACCTGCTTCTGTAAGAATATCAAATGTTCTTTCATTGCATGAACCGTCTACTTCTACCAAATAATTATATCCGTTTTTCTCTTTCAGCTCTTTTAATTCCTTTATTTTATCCAGCATTTCAGGTATAAACGGCTGTCCTGCAAATCCCGGATCCACTGTCATAACAGTGATTTTGTCCAGCAGATGAATATAATATTTTATCCATTCTACAGGAGTGGCAGGATTAAGCACTATTCCGGTCTTACATCCAAAACCTTTTATTTTGTTAATAATTCTAAATGCATCTTTATTTATTGTTTCTGCATGAGGACAGATATAATCTGCTCCGGATTTTGCCAGTTCCTCAATATAATCATCCGGATATTCAGTCATCAAATGTACATCTATCGGAATTTTTGATACTCTTTTTAAAGTTGATACAAAAAACGGTGATAATGTTATATTTTTTACAAAATGTCCGTCCATGATATCCACATGGTAAAAATCAGCCCTCTCATTTAAGATTTCTACCTGTTCTTTCATACTAAGCAAATCCATACACATAAGTGATGGTGAAAACATCATTTTTTTCATGTTAAGCTCCCTTCTTTTTTGTTGCGAATAATCTGTCTACTGTTACTGCTAATATTATTAAACCACCCATTACTATCTGCTGATAATACGGCGGTACATTATTAAGGTTCAGTCCGTTGCTGATTACACCTATTATAAGTCCCCCCATTACTACTCCGAATATTTTCCCTTTTCCTCCAAAAAAGCTTGTTCCCCCTATTATTGCCGCAGCAATTGCAAATGTTTCAAAACCGGCTCCGGCCTGCGGTTCTGCCGATCCTACCCTTGCTGTAGAAACTACTCCGGCAATTCCTGCACAGACACCTGAAATAATAAATACTATCAATGTATGTAATTTTACATTTATTCCTGAAAACCACGCTGCCTGACTGTTTCCTCCCAATGCATAAATATTTCTTCCAAGCTTAGTCTTGTTGGTAATAAATGATAAAATCAAAGCCACTCCTATTGCTATTAATGCAGGAACAGGAATATCAATACCGAAAAACGGAATTTTTCCTGCTACAGTATTTGTAAATGAAGCACTAAATCCAAATATCGGATTTGCTTTTGATATAGTAAGAGCTACTCCCCTGAATATAGACTGTGTTCCCAGAGTTATAATAAACGGATGAAGCCCCGTTACATTTATCAATAATCCGTTCATTGCCCCCAAAACTGCACCGGCAATCACTCCTCCTATTAAAATTGCCGGTATTGGATGAAACCCTGCCAATAAAAGCTTTGCCGTAAACATTCCTGTAAGTGCTATCACAGAACCTACGGAAAGATCTATTCCTGCTATTAATATTGCGAAGAACACTCCACATGCTATAAGTATATTTACAGAGCTCTGCAAAATTATCTGCGTTATATTATTAAATGAGAAAAATAATCCCGGTTGAGTTATTCCAAATACTATTGCAACGAGAATTAATATCCCGAATGTTCCGTATTTCTGCCATAAATTATTAAAGTCTTTCATTTTTCATATCTCCTTCATGTGTTAAAATATACATAATTTTTTCCTCAGTAGCCTCATCTGCACTCAGAATTTCCGCTATTTCCCCGTTTTTGAAAACAGCTATTTTGTCACATACCGCAAGTAATTCCGGAAGCTCTGAAGATACCATCAATACTCCTTTACCCTCATCGGATAAATTTCTCATTAGCGTATATATTTCACTTTTACTTCCTACATCTATTCCTTTGGTAGGTTCATCAAATATAATAAGCGAAGATTCTGCTGCCATCCATTTACCGAGTATTACTTTCTGCTGATTTCCTCCTGACAGTTCGGTAATGTTCTGATTAATTGAAGAACACTTTATATTTAATTTCTTTTTTTCATTATCGGCATACTTTTTTTCTATTTTACTGTTTATCAGTCCCCAGATTCCTCCATGTTTCGAGCTTTTTATAAACGGAAGAATTGATATATTCTCTTTTATGTCAAAGTTATGGAAAAATCCTGTTTCACGTCTGTTTTCAGTGACAAATGCTATTCCGTTTTTTATCGAAACATACTCGCTTTTTGGTTTTAATTCTTTACCAAAAAGTGAAATACTTCCTTCTTTTATAGGGTCTGCACCAAATACCGCATTCATCAGTTCACTTCTTCCCGAACCTATCAGTCCGGCAAATCCAAGAATTTCTCCCTGCCAAAGCTTGAAAGAAACATTTTTTGCTTTTCCGTCATATCTCGTTATATTTTTAGCTTCAAAAATAATTTTTGTTCTGTCCAGTTCAGGATTATTTGATGGATATTTTGATTTTATTTCTCTGCCTACCATCATAGAAACAAGATCCTTTACCTCTACATCTTTTACTTCTCTCGTTCCCACATAAGTTCCGTCTTTCAGTACGGTAACCCTGTCTCCTATTTCTTTAAGCTCTTTTAATTTATGAGATATATAAACTATTCCCTTACCCTCTGATTTCAGCTGTCTTATTATCGCAAACAGCTGGTCTGTTTCTTCCTGTGTTAATGAAGTAGTAGGCTCGTCCATAATAATTATATCTGCATCCGATACAAGTGATTTTGCAATTTCCAGCTGCTGCTTTTCACAAATGCTTAATTCTTCCACAAATATATTCAAATCTCTGTGAAGTCCCACTTTCTCTGTCAAGATTTCTGCTGCTTTCTTCATTTTCTTATAATCTACAAGATTTACACCTAAAACCTTTCTCGTAGGAAGTTTTCCCACAAACAGATTTTCCTGCACCGATAATTCATTGATTACACTTAATTCCTGATAAATAATGCTTATTCCGTTTTCATATGAATCCTTTGGTGTCAGCTGGTTATAATCCTTTCCTTTCAAATTGATGCTTCCTGATGTCGGCTGATATGCTCCGCTCAAAATTTTCATAAGCGTTGATTTTCCGGCTCCGTTTTCCCCTAAAAGTACATGAACTTCGCCCTTTCTTACATCAAAGGAAATATTATCCAAAGCTGTAACACCTGAAAACTTTTTTGTAATATTTTTCATTTCAACCAGTTTTTCAATATTTTCCATAGCTAAATACCTCATTCTGAAATATAT
>JAITVW010000030.1 GCA_031285605.1 Fusobacteriales bacterium
TTTCTTTTTCTGATATATCTGCATTTTCTTCATTTATTACTACAAAATCATTGTTTTCAACAGAAACTCTAACTTCAGGAATATTTTCGGTATATAAAAAGTTTACAATGGCGCCAAACTCTTCGTCAGAAAGATCGTACTCCTGAAAAAGCTCTTCCATATTATAATTTTCATTGTTTCGTATTGTCTCCATTATGCTCTTTAACATTATATATCACATCCTATTGTTTTTATTTATAAAATTATAACATAAAATCATTATTTTTAATAGTTCATTAAATTATTTCTTTGTTTATTTCATCATATATTTAAAAAAGCTAATTTCATATAAATTGAAATCAGCTCCTGTAATCTTCTAATTTTTTTCTTCTGCTTGGATGTCTCAGTTTTCTTAATGCTTTTACTTCAATCTGCCTGATTCTCTCTCTTGTGACATTAAATATTTTCCCTACTTCCTCAAGAGTCTTAGGAGAACCGTCATCCAGTCCGTATCTGTATCTTAAAACCATTTCTTCACGTTCACTCAGTGTTTTTAATACTCCGTCCAATTGTTCTTTCAGTAACACTCTGGTTGTAGCATCATAAGGATTTAAAAATTTATCATCTTCCACAAAATCCCCAAGCTCGCTGTCTTCTTCACTTCCTACCGGAGTTTCCAGTGAAATAGGATCCTGATTCATTTCAAGTATGCTCTTTACTTTATCTACAGGTATTTCCAGTTTTTTTGCTAATTCTTCAGCTGTAGCTTCTTTTCCCGTTTCTTGAAGTATTATTCTGCTTTCTTTTTTGATTTTATTTATTGTTTCTATCATATGAACCGGAATTCTTATAGTTCTTCCCTGATCCGCAATTGCTCTTGTAATAGCCTGTCTTATCCACCATGTGGCATATGTAGAAAACTTAAATCCTTTTTCATACTCAAATTTCTCTACAGCCTTCATTAAACCCATATTACCTTCCTGAATCAAATCAAGCATTTTAAGACCCCTGTTTGTATGCTTTTTTGCTATACTTACTACTAACCTCAAATTAGATTCTATAAGCTTTTGCTTTGCCTCTTCGTCATTTTCCAAAACTTTCTGCGCAAGAGCAATTTCCTCCTCATATGTCAAAAGCGGTATCTGCCCGATCTCTCTCAGATACATCTTTATTGGTTCATCTACATCCATTATTTCGGCTAATTTTATTAGATCAGTGTGGAGTAACTCATTTACTTCAGTTTCATCAATTTCTTCTTCATTAAACTCTTCTTCTATTTCAGGAATTTTCGCAGACTTTTTTGTGGAATTACTCTCCATATATTCTTTTTTCTCAATAAGTGTATCCACTATACTGATTCCCTTATCCTCTATTCCACGAATTAACTGATCTATTTTTTCTACTGGAAAATCTTCCGGAATAACCCCGTTTATTTCCTCATAGCTTATTACACCGTCTTCTTTAGCCTGCTTTACAAGCTCTAGCAATTTATCTTTTAAATTCATATTTTTTTCAGACATGATCTGATTCTCCTCGGACATAAAGTTTAAATTTATTATATAATTCCTTGATCTCTTGTAAACTGTGAATATTTTTTAATTCATGCTCTATCTGTTTCATATAGAAATAATTTTGGTCTTTTTTATATATTTCTTTTTCCAGCTCTCTGTTAAACCAATCTGTATACAATATCTTATAGTATTCATTTTCTTTCTCTATTTCCAGATCTGCTTCTCTCGAAAATTTAAAAATTAATTTTTTTTCTTCTTCGTCTATCTCTGAATTATCTAATATTTTTGTATTAAAGTCAATTTTTTTTAATTTTTTTAAAATTTCAATTATTATAAAACTTTTTATATCTTTCTCCGCAAACTCTTTATAGTACTTAGGATACTTTAAAATTAACTTTAAAGTAGATACTTCCAGTAAATCATAGTTCAATTTATTTTTTATCGAAATTTCCTCTTTTTTAAATTCTTTGGTTTTTATTTTTTTATATTTTCCTGTATTGCTTTTTAGGATTTCTGCCTCTAAATTTTGTTTGCTTATCCCTAATTCTTCACTTAACTTATCCAGATAAATATCAATTTCAATACGATTCTGAAGATTTGCAAAAAATTCTTTGAATCTGTCTATGAATATTTTTTTTCCTTCTATTGTTTTTATATCAATATCATAAGAAAATTCCGAAAACATATATTCAAATATGTCCACAGATTCTTTTAGCAGTTCTACAAACTTTTTCTTGTCGTTTGATTGAAAAAATTCATCAGGATCCTTTATTCCTTTTGGGAAAAAAAGGCACTTAACATTAAATTCGTGTTTCTTCAGAATATAAGAAGCTCTGAATAGTGCATGTTTACCAGCTTCATCATTGTCATAAGATATAACAATATTATTTGTGTATCTTTTTAGTAACTTTGCCTGTTCATCTGTAAATGCAGTACCTAATGATGCTACTGCATTTTCAAAATCATTTTTATGCGCGGAAAGCACATCCATATAACCTTCCATCAATATTACAAAGCCTTTTTTTCTGATTTTTTCCCCTCTGCTTACCAGACCGTAAACTTCGCGGCTTTTATTAAACACTTTTGATTCCTGTGAATTTATGTACTTAGCAGTACTTTCAACATCAAGGGCTCTGCCGCCAAAGCCTGCTATATTCTGATTTTTATTATAGATTGGAAATATAATTCTGTCACGAAATACATCAAAAAAATTTCCTGTACTTGCTCTTTTTATCAAACCTAATTCTATCAGATCTTCATTAGAATAGTCTTTATTTTTGAAATTTTCCAAAAGACTGTCCCAGTTTTCAGGTGCATAACCAAGTTTAAATTTTTTGATATCGTTTTCGTTCAAGCCTCTTTTTTCCAAATAATTTAAGGCCTTCTTATTTTTAAAGATATTTTCTGAATAAAATTCCAGCGCTGTCTGTAATATCATATGAAATTTTTGCAGTGAATTCTGCTTATTGCTGCTTTTTCCCGAAAATCTGCTGTTAAACTGAATATTATACTTATTCGCCAACTCTTCCACAGCTTCCGCAAAAGTTAAATTATTTATTTTCATGTAAAATGTTATTACGTCTCCGCCTATACCCGAACTGAAATCTTTAAAAATATTTTTTCCGGGACTTACTGTAAATGAAGGTGTTCTTTCTGGTTTAAATGGAGATAATCCTTTATAATTTGCTCCTGATTTCTTCAGAGTCACATATTCGCTTATTACCTGTACAATATCCAGCTTATTTATAAATTCTTGTATTTCATTATCTTCATACATAGTTTTCTCCAATTATTTATCCATCTATACAATTATATTTTATATTTCTAAATAGTCAAGTCTATTTTTAAAATTATTTTACAATTTATATTTTTACTTTTTCCTCTAGTATTTCTTCAAATACTTCATCCATTATTTTAGATTTCTCTTCCCCTTTTAAAAACAGCTCTCTTGCGGCTTTTCCTGCTACTATGGCAAGTTCATATTTGTTAGGGATTTTACCTAATAACTCATCCACTGTTATATGTCTTTTTTTCATTTTTCCTCCTAATGGTTAATAATATCTGATAATTCCTGATATGACTGGTCTATATTGATATTTACAATAGAATAATCATAATTCCTTTCATATTCCATTTCTTTTAAAGCATTTTCCAGTCTTTTACTTATTGTTTCCTCAGAATCAGAGCCTCTGTTTCTCAGCCTTTCTTCCAGCTCTTTATCGTCAGGAGCTTTAAAAAAAACCAACACAGCACTTGGATCCTTTTTCTTTACTATCAAACCGCCCTGTACATCTATCTCCAGCAAAACTGTATTTCCTTCTTCCCTTTTCTTTTCTACTTCAGATTTCAAAGTACCATAATAATTATCATGAACTTTTGCCCATTCAAAAAACTCATCATTATTTACTCTTTTCATAAATTCTTCTTCTGTTAAAAAGTAATAATCTTTTCCGTCTGTTTCGTCCTGTCTGGGGTTTCTTGTTGTTGCTGATATTGTTAAAGGTATATGCAATTTATCTCTCGCTATTTTTGTAACTGTAGATTTACCCGCTCCGCTTGGACCTGATACTACTATTAGTTTCCCCTTCATTTTATTCTCCTTTTTCTATCCTCAAGAGTAATGTCTCCACATTAATGGCTGACAAAATAATATGACCGCTGTCCATTATTAATATAGCCCTTGTTCGTCTTCCTGAAGTAGCATCTATTAACATTTCTCTTTCCCTAGCTTCTTCCCTTAATCTTTTGCTTGGAGCAGAATCCGGACTGATAATCCCGACTATTCGGCTGTCTATTACGATATTATTAAATCCTATATTTACAGGTTTCATAATGCCTCCAATGGCTTATTATTCCGGGAAAGAGCATATATCCGCTCTTTCCCGCAAATTATATTAACTGTTATTTTCTTCTGATACCGGATCTTTTAAAAGCATATCTCTGTATTCTTTAAATCCTGTACCTCCCGGAATTTTCTTACCGATTATTACATTTTCTTTTAATCCTTCCAGTCTGTCTACTTTACCTTCTATTGCAGCATTGGCAAGAACTTTTGTTGTTTCCTGAAATGATGAAGCTGAAATAAAGCTTTCTGTATTTACTGCGGCTTTTGTAATCCCTTGAATAACAGGTTCGTATGTAGCTATTTTCTTGTCTTCCTTGATAAGTTCATTATTTTCTTTATCCACAATCTTTTTATCCACTAATTCATCTTCCAGATATAAAGAATCTCCGGAATCTTTGATTTTTACCTTTTGGAACATCTGTTTTACTATTATTTCTATATGCTTGTCATTTACTGAAACTCCCTGTTCTCTGTACACTTGTTGAACTGATTCCAGTATAAACTGCTGCGCTTCTATAAGACCTTTTATTTTTAGTATATCATGCGGTGAAACCGGTCCGTCTGTCAGTTTTGTTCCTTTATCTATAAGCATTTCATTAGTTACAACCAAGTGTTCCCCTATTGGTACCGTATATTCTTTTATTGTTTTCCCTGTATCCGGACTTACTATCAGTATAAGTCTCATACCTTTTTTCTTTTTATCTGATATAAGTACACGTCCTGCTATTTCAGATAAAACAGCTTTCCCTTTAGGATTTCTTGCCTCAAATAATTCCTGAACCCTTGGAAGACCGCTGGTAATATCTTTTGTTCCTTCTCCGGACTTAATTATTTTTGAAATAATCTGTCCTTTTTTTACTTTGTCCCCTTCTCTTACCATTAGATACGCACCGTAAGGAATACTATATTCATCTACTTTCTTTCCTTTTTCATAAATAATTATTCTTGGATTAACGTCTCCGCTTTCCACTGGTTTTATGGCCATTCTTTCAGTAACGTTATATTTATGGTCTATATTTTCTCTTACATAAAGATCTCTAAATTCTACTTTTCCTGACTCATTACTTATTATAGGTATATGATAAGGATCAAATTCCACAAGTATATGACCTTTTTCTACCTTTTCCCCGTTTTTGACCTTCAATAAAGAACCTGACGGAATTTCATACTTTTGCTTATCTATTACTATTTTTGAATTCTGTGAAACAACAATTTCTTCTCCTGCTTCATTTTCCAGTATTTTCAAATCTTTAAATTTAACTTTACCTGCTTCATCTGTTTTTATATTCGTTTGTACAGCTGCTGCCTGTGCTACTCCACCTGTATGGAAAGTTCTCATTGTCAGCTGTGTTCCCGGCTCACCTATTGATTGAGCTGCAATAACTCCTACTGCCTCACCTTTAAGGATTTCTTTATGGTTTGACAGATCCAGTCCGTAACATTTTTGACATACTCCTTTTTCCAGTGCACATGTAAGAGGTGTTCTGATTTTTACTGCTTTTATTTCAAATTCGCTTATTTTTTTGATCAGCTCTTTTCCAATCAACTCATTTCTTTCAGCGACTATTTCACCTTCATGGACTACATCTTCTGCAAGAATTCTGCCATAGATTCTCTCATCAAGCTTTTCTATGACATTACCGCCGTCAACCAGATCCGAAACTATAATTCCTTCATGTGTATTACAGTCATGTTCATTTATAATAACATCATGTGAAATATCAACAAGTCTTCTTGTCAAATATCCTGATTCAGCAGTTCTTAATGCAGTATCTGCCAGACCTTTTCTGGCTCCATGCGATGACATAAAGAATTCCAGTATATTCAGACCTTCTCTAAAGTTTGCCTTAATAGGTACTTCCATAATTCTTCCCTGCGTATCTGCCATTAGTCCACGCATTCCGCCAAGCTGTCTCATCTGTGCTATACTACCCCTGGCACCGGAGTTTGCCATCATATAAACCGGGTTAAATTCATCAAGATTATCCATCATTTCCTTTGTTACGTCATCTACTGCTCTTGACCATATTGCTACAGTCTTTCTATATCTTTCTTCATCTATAATAGTTCCGTTTTTATACTGATCTTCTACATCTGCTACTTCTTTTTCGGCACTTTCCAAAATAGATTTTTTTGTTTCAGGTATTTCAAGATCTTCTATTCCCACTGTTATTCCCGCAGATGTTGCATAATGGAATCCAAAATTCTTAATTTTGTCAATTAAGTCGGAAGTTTTTTCAAATCCGTATAATTCATATAATTCTGCTATTAATTTTCCGAGAGCACCTTTTCCAAATGTTTTATCATACTCTCTTACATCTTTTGGAAGCATTGTATTGAATAAAAGTCTTCCCGGTGTCGTTTCGATCATTTTACCGTCTATTCTGACCTTTACCAGTGCATGTGTCCCTACCTGTTTATTCTGATATGCAGTTATCAGCTGATTTTTATTTGAGAATAATTTTCCTTCTCCTTTTTCTCCTCTTCTTTCTTTTGTCATATAGTAACATCCCATAACCATATCCTGTGAAGGTACTGCTATAGGCTTACCGCTTGAAGGAGCAATGATGTTATTTGTAGCCAGCATAAGAAGTCTTGCTTCCATCTGAGCCTCGGGAGATAACACTAAGTGTACTGCCATTTGGTCACCGTCAAAATCCGCATTAAATGCAGAACATACCAGCGGATGAAGTCTTATTGCCTTCCCCTCTATCAATGTTGGCTGAAATGCCTGTATTGACAGTCTGTGCAGTGTAGGAGCCCTGTTTAGAAGAACCTGATGGTTTTTGATGATCTCTTCTATTAATTCCCATACATAGTCATCTTCTTCTTCTACCATTTTTTTAGCTATTTTTATATTAGAGGCTATTTCTCTCTTTACAAGTTCTCTCATCAAAAATGGCTTATAAAGCTCAAGAGCCATCTTTTTAGGAAGCCCGCACTGATATATTTTCAGATTAGGTCCCACGACAATAACTGATCTTCCCGAGTAATCTACCCGTTTACCAAGAAGGTTCTGTCTGAATCTTCCGTTTTTACCTTTAAGCATGTCTGAAAGAGATTTTAGCTCCCTGTTATTCTGAGTAACTACCGGCTTCCCTCTTCTTCCGTTATCTATTAAGGCATCCACAGCTTCCTGAAGCATTCTTTTTTCATTTTTTATTACTATTTCAGGAGCATTTATTGATATTAATTTTTTTAATCTTGTATTTCTGTTTATTACTCTTCTGTAAAGATCATTAAGATCACTTGTTGCGAATCTTCCGCCGTCAAGCTGTACCATAGGTCTTATATCCGCAGGAATTACAGGCAATACTGTAAGTATCATCCATTCCGGTCTGTTTTCGGACATAATAAAATCTCTTACTATTTTTAGTCTTTTTACTACTTTTTTTCTCTTCTGGCTTGACTGTGAAACTTCAAGTTCATTTTTCAATTCCTCTTCAAGCCGTACAAGATCTATTTCTTCCAGCAGCTTTATTATTCCTTCTGCACCCATTTTAGCTTCAAATTTTTCACCAAACTGGCTTTTATAAAGTCTGTATTCTCTGTCTGTAAGTATTATGCCTTTTTCAAGATTAGTTTCCCCCGTCTCAGTTACCACGTATCTTGCGAAATATAATACTGATTCAAGTTCTTTAGTACTAAGTCCCAAAAGAAGACTCATTTTATTAGGTGTTCCTTTTGAATACCATATATGTGCTACAGGAGCTGCCAAATCTATATGTCCCATTCTTTCACGTCTTACTTTTGAAGTGGTTACTTCAACCCCGCACTTTTCACATTTTATTCCTTTGTATCTCATACGTTTGTACTTACCGCAGGCACATTCAAAATCTTTCGCAGGACCAAATATTCTCTCACAGAATAAACCGTCCATTTCAGGTTTCAATGTCCTGTAGTTTATTGTTTCAGCCTTTTTCACCTCACCATAAGACCATTCTCTGATCTTATCCGGTGAAGCAAGTTTTATCTGTATACTATCAAAATCTCTTATACTCATTAACAAGAGCCTCCTCAATCCATAAGTTTAATTTTCCTTATTTTTATCTAATTCTATCACTTGACCATCTTTATCAAATAAATTTATGTCTAATCCTAATGATTGAAACTCTTTTATTAAAACTTTAAATGACTCCGGTGCATCAGCCTCAGGCATTCCCTGACCTTTTACAATTGCTTCATAAGTTTTTGTTCTTCCACTTATATCATCAGATTTTACTGTTAACATTTCCTGAAGAATATTCGATGCTCCATATGCTTCCAAAGCCCAAACTTCCATCTCTCCCAGTCTTTGTCCGCCGAATTGTGCTTTTCCTCCAAGAGGTTGCTGTGTTACCAGTGAGTACGGTCCTATTGCTCTTGCGTGCATTTTATCTTCTACAAGGTGATGTAGTTTTAACATATACATTCTTCCTACAGTAACAGGATTATCAAACGGCTCCCCTGTTCTTCCGTCTATTAGTTTTACTTTTCCGTTTCTTTCAAATCCTACTTTTTCCAGATAATCTTTCACGTCATTTTCGCTGGCACCGTCAAAAACAGGTGTCGCTATATACTGATCAATATTTCCGATTGCCAGTCCCAGATGAACCTCCAATACCTGTCCGATATTCATACGCGATGGTACCCCTAACGGATTAACTGCCACATCAATCGGTGTCCCGTCTTCCAGATGCGGCATATCCTCCACAGGAAGTATTCTCGAAACAACACCTTTATTTCCATGTCTTCCTGACATTTTATCCCCGACAGTTATTTTTCTTTTTTCAGCGATATAAACTCTTACTACTTTGTTTACTCCGGCTTTTAAGTCATCTCCGTCGTCTTTAGTCAGTACAAGAACATCTACTACTGTACCTTTTGTTCCGTGAGGAAGTCTTAGTGACGTATCTCTTACATCCTTGGCTTTTTCTCCAAATATAGCTCTTAATAATTTTTCCTCTGCCGGCGGTTCTGTTTCACCTTTTGGAGTTACTTTCCCTACAAGAATATCTCCCGGATTCACTTGTGCACCTATTCTTATAATACCGCTTTCATCAAGGTTTTTAAGTGTTTCCTCAGAAACATTCGGAATTTCTCTTGTTATTTCTTCATCTCCCAGCTTTGTAGTTCTTGCTTCTATATCAAATTCTTCTATATGAATTGAAGTAAATACATCGTCTTTTCTAAGTCTTTCAGATATCAAAATCGCATCCTCGAAATTATACCCTTCCCAAGGCATGAATGCCAGAAGTATATTTCTTCCGAGTGCAAGATCTCCGCCTGCAGTTGATGGTCCATCAGCAATTATATCCCCTCTTTTTACTTCATCATCAAGGTTTATAATAGGCTTTTGATGTAAACACATTGCTTGGTTTGATCTTTCAAAATTTAATAATCTGTG
>JAITVW010000033.1 GCA_031285605.1 Fusobacteriales bacterium
TGAAATGATTATACAGATAATGATTTTAAAAAATTGAAAAAAATGTCGTAATATTGTATAATTGATAAGAAAAAAGTTTATGCTCGCGATGGAGGGACAAATGTCGAGAAAAAAGAGTATATCCCCTTATTGGATATTACTTGACTCATTTTTGATAATAATATTGCTAGGAACAGTTCTTCTTACACTGCCGATATCCAGTGCCACAGGAGAGAGGATACCGATAATAGACAGCCTGTTTACTACAACATCTGCTGTAGCTGTAACAGGACTTGTGGTAAATGATGTAAGTACAGCTTTCAGTCTGTTTGGAAAAACAGTAATTATAATACTGATACAGCTTGGCGGTCTTGGAATAATGACTTTTTCATCAATAATAGTACTGTTTATATCAAAAAAAATAAGTTACCGTACAAAGAAGATAGTTCAGGAAGACCTTAATTACAACACTCTGTTTGATATACAGAAATATATAAAAAATGTAGTAAAAACAGTTTTATTTATAGAGTTTCTGGGTGCATTCTGTCTGTTTTTTACTTTTATAAAGAAATACAGCTTCTGGAAAGCGGTTTATTATTCTGTATTCCACTCGGTTTCGGCCTTTTGTAATGCAGGATTTTCATTATTTTCCGATAATCTGGGAGGATACAGGTCAAATATATCGGTAAATATAGTCATATGCTCTTTGATTATTCTGGGAGGTATAGGATTTGCCGCTTTGAATAATATACATCTTTATATAAAGAAAAAAATAAAACGGGACAAAAATAAAATAAGACTTAATCTTACCACAAAAATGGCAGTATTAATGTCTGCTGTTTTAATAATAGCGGGAATTCTGGTGACATTTGCGGTAGAAGCAGATAATCCGGCTACATTACAGAATTTTTCAATGCATGACAAAATACTGGTGTCTTTATTCCAGAGTGTTACCACGAGAACTGCAGGATTCCAGACTATAGATCTGGCTCATATGAGAACAGCTACTTTGATTTCATACATTTTTCTTATGTATATGGGAGCTTCGCCGGGCTCTACAGGCGGCGGCATAAAAACTACGACAATAGGCGTAATAATACTGGGAGTCTACAGTACGCTGACAAACAGGGAAGATATAGAAATAAAGAAAAAGAAAATAGTATGGGATGTATTTAACAAAGCAACATCCATAGTTTTTATTTCTTTGACATATATAATCTGTATAGTTTTTTTTCTGAGCCTTTTGGAGAAAAACAAAGGCTTTCTGGAACTGGTATTTGAAACAGTGTCAGCCTTTGGAACAGTGGGATTATCATTGAATATAACATCTGATCTGAGAAGTATATCAAAGCTGCTGATAGCGCTGACTATGTTCATAGGAAGAGTAGGGCCGCTCACAGTGGCAATGGCTTTATCGGCACACAGTAAAAGAAAAGGAGCTTATAAATATCCTGTGGAGGATGTGCAGGTAGGATAAATTTTGGAGGTATAAATGGCTAATTATTTAGTAGTAGGGTTAGGAAGGTTTGGAAGAAGCGTAGCCAGAACACTTTATGAAAATAATCAGGATGTTCTTGCAATAGATGATGATGAGGAAATAGTTCAGCAGGCTATTGACTCTGATTTGATAAGTGAGGCAATTGTGCTGGATGCAAGTGATGAAACAGCAATAAAAAATGTGATTAAAGATAATTTTGATGTGGCTTTTGTATGTATAGGATCAAATATGCAGGCGAGTATTATGGTTACTCTGCTTTTGAAAGAAGCAGGAATACCCAAAATCATAGCTAAAGCACAAAGCAGGGCACAGGGAAAAGTACTTGAAAAAATCGGTGCCGACGAAGTAGTATATCCTGAGGAATTTATGGGGAAACGTACTGCGAACAAAATTTTGAGACCTACAATAGTGGAACATTTTAAGCTTTCCAATAAATATGCAGTGGTGGAGGTTCTTGCGCCAAAGAGTTTCAGTGATAAAACTCTGATACAGCTTGATGTAAGAAAAAAATACGGGATAAATATAATTGGGATAAAGGATAAAAATAACGAAGTAAATATTTCACCGGCTCCTGATTCCATGATAAGAGAAGGTGATACGCTTATAGTAGTAGCAGACAATGAAAAATTAAATGAATTAAACAGAATAAAGTAGTTTGGAGGAACAGATGAGAGATTATGATGTTATTGTAGTGGGAGCAGGTCATGCAGGGTGTGAAGCGGCACTGGCAAGTGCAAGACTGGGAATGAAAACTGCAATATTTACAATAACACTTGATAATATAGGAATGATGTCATGTAATCCGTCGCTTGGAGGACCTGCAAAAAGTCATCTTGTAAAAGAGATAGATGCTTTAGGCGGTGAAATGGCATGTAATATGGATAAGAGCTTTATACAGATGCGTATATTGAATACTAAAAAGGGGCCTGCGGTAAGATCACTGAGAGCTCAGGCAGACAGAAAAGTATACAGCAGAGAAATGAAGAAGACTGTGGAAAAACAGAAAAATCTTGATATAATACAGGATATAGTGACAGAATTAAAGACAGAAAACGGAAAAATTACTGGAATAAGCACAAAAACAGGACTTGAATTTGCTGCAAAGGCAGTAATTCTGGCAACAGGGACTTTTTTGAAAGGGCTCATGCATATAGGAGACAGAAAAATAAAAGGCGGACGTATGGGCGAGCTTTCAAGTGAAGAATTATCTGATTCTCTTGCAAAAGAAGGATTGAAAATCGGACGTTTTAAGACCGGGACACCTCCAAGAGTAGATATAAGAACAATAAATCTGGATATTCTGGAAGAACAGCCGGGAGAAACAGAGAAATTATTAAAATTTTCTGCAAGGACAAAGGATGAGGATATAAAGGGCAGAAAGCAGATTTCATGCTATCTTACGAGAACAACACCGAATATACACAGTATAATTTTGTCAAATCTGGATAAAGCTCCTATGTATAACGGTTCTATAGATAGTACCGGACCGAGATACTGTCCTTCAATAGAAGATAAAGTAGTAAAATTCAGCGGGAAAGACAGCCATCATTTATTTTTGGAGCCGGAAGGATTTGATACATCAGAAGTGTATATAAGCGGTCTTTCTACAAGCTTTCCTGCAGAAATGCAGCAGAAAATAGTGAATAATGTAATCGGACTTGAAAATGCACATATAATGAGATACGGTTATGCAGTGGAATATGATTATGTATATCCCGGCGGATTAAAATATACTTTGGAATCAAGAATTGTTGAAAATTTGTATCTGGCAGGACAGATAAACGGAACAAGCGGTTATGAAGAGGCGGCAGCTCAGGGGCTTGTTGCAGGAGTAAATGCCGTACAGAAGCTTAAAAATAAAGAACCCCTTATATTAGACAGAGCGGATTCTTACATAGGAACCATGATAGATGATTTAATTAATAAAGAAATAATGGAGCCATACAGAATGTTTACGGCAAGGTCGGAATACAGATTAATTTTGAGGGAAGATAACGCTGATTTGAGACTGGCAGAGACCGGTTATAAAATAGGTCTTGTAAGTGAAGAGGAATATAAAAAGACCATACATAAAAGAGAATCTGTAAAAAAAATTATAGAAATACTGGAAAATACCAAACTGGGAACAAGCAACGGAAGACTTGCCGAGATACTTGATAAATACGGAGATTCTTTAAAAAGCGGAACTACTCTTAAAGAAACTCTGAGACGTCCAAAGGTAACTTATGATGACATAAAATATATAGCGGGAATAATGAACGATGTGCCTGATTTGTCTTATGACGAGGATATTGAATATCAGGCTGAGGTTCAGGTAAAATATGAAGGTTATATACAAAAGTCATATCAGATAATAGAAAGACAAAAGAGACTTGAGGAAAAAATGATTCCGGAAAATTTTGACTATAACAGAATGCAGGGAATAACAAGGGAAGCAAAGCAGAGGCTCAGCGAAAAAAGACCGCATAATATAGGGCAGGCCTCAAGAATAGCCGGGGTTACACCTGCGGATATTTCTGTTTTACTAATGTATTTAGAAGGAGTGTTAAGCTGATATGAAGGATTATTTTGAACAGCTTCTGAAAAAATCAAATATAAAGCTGGATAATTCTAAAGCAGATATATTGCTTAAATATCTCCGGCTGCTTACAGAAAAAAATAAAGTAATGAATCTTACGGCGATAAGGGAAGAAAAAGAGATACTGGAAAAGCATTTCATAGATTCACTGCTTTTATCAGAATTATTTTTACATACAGATAAGAAAATCATAGATATAGGTACAGGAGCCGGTTTTCCCGGACTTGTGCTGGCAGTTGCATTTCCGGAAAAAGATTTTCTGCTTGTGGATTCAGTAAGAAAAAAAATATCTTTTATAGACGAAGCCGTAGAAAATCTGGGACTGGCAAATGTAAAGACAAGCTGTGAAAGAGCTGAAGATCTCGTAATAAACAGCCGGAGTTCTTTTGATCTGGGCTTGTGCCGCGGAGTGGCAAATCTCAGAATAATACTGGAGTATATGATACCGTTCTTAAAAGTAAACGGAAGGTTTTTGCCTCAAAAATTAAATGAAAATGAATTGTCAGAATCTGAAAATGCATTAAAAATATTGAATTCCAAAATTTTACAAATTCACAAATTCAGACTTCCCGAATCAAATGATGAAAGAATAATAATAGAAATTCAAAAATTAAAAGAAATAAGCAGCCGATATCCAAGAAACACAGGGATACCTGCTAAAAAACCATTATAGGGAGAGAATATGAAGCTCTTAAATCTGGATTCCGGAAAAATAATTTTAAATTCAAAGCAGCCCAGAAAAAATTTTGATGATGAAAAACTTGAGGAACTTTCAAAATCTATAAAGGAATACGGAATAATACAGCCTATTGTTGTAAGAAAAATAGTATCGCTGAATAAGTATGAGATAATAGCAGGCGAGAGAAGATTTCGCGCTTCGCAGATGGCAGGACTTAGTAAAATACCTGTAATAGAAATAGTAAGTGATAATATAAAAAGTTTTGAAATTGCTGTTTTGGAAAATGTACAGAGAGAAAATCTGAATTCCATAGAAGAAGCAGAGGCTTATAATAATTTAATTGAAGTGTATAATTATACTCAGGAGGAACTCGCTGAAAAATTAGGAAAAACAAGATCGGCGATATCAAATAAGCTTCGTCTTCTGCATCTTCCGGAAAAAGTGAAGCAAATGGTAAGAGAAAACAGACTTTCTTACGGACAGGCCAGAACACTTCTGGCTTTTAAGGATAATACACAGATAGAGGAACTTTCCGATAAAATTGTAAAAAAACAATATTCAGTGCGGGAATTGGAATTAATGGCGAAAAAGAGCCAAAAAAAAGATAAAACACTTAAAAACAGGAAATCAGAGTCTGTTTTTGAAGGAAGCTCCGATGAAATGGAATATTTAAAAAGTAAATTGATAGAATTTTTTGAATCAAAAGTAGAAATTAAACTGTTAAATAAAAATAAAGGAAAACTTGAAATAGAGTTTTATGGTTATGAAGATCTCGAAAGGATTCTGAATATTTTAAAGCTTGATTTAGAGTAACTTTCCATTCATAGTCAGTCAAATACAGCTGTCTGATTACCGCATACTTCGGGGTAGTGTGATATAAAGCTTTGTTTAACTAAGAGCAACCAGAATATAAAACTACAGTAAAAATAAAATCAAAAAAACGGAGGGAGAAAATAATCATGAAATATCTTAAGAAAACAATAGCAGTATTTATTCTCCTTTTGATGGTTATAACCGGAGCAGTCACATATATTAACAGTAAATTGTTCAGCAAAGATATTCAGAGTATTATAAAAAGCCTTAATCTTGATATAAAAGTAGGAGATGCGAAGTTTGTCGGCTATGGTAAAATAAAAGTTACGGGACTGGTTCTTTACGATAAAGAGAAAAGACCTGCAATTGAAGCAGATGAAGGTTACATATACATTAATCCGTTTAGTATATCCAGAGTCAGAAAGATAGATGTGTATTCTCCAAATGTAATTCTGGAGAAGCAGGACGGCATGAAATTTAACATTGTGGAGATGTTTTCAGGAGAATCCGATAAGATAGACAGAACTTCAAGGATAGGCAGGATTAATTTTTATAATGCAAAACTGGACTACAGGGATACTTCATACAAAAAACTTATACGGAAAAATCTTGATAATGTAAACGGATATGTAAATTTTAGTAAAGCTAAAGGCATATCCCTTGAAGCCGCAGGAAATAATAATAATGAAAAAATAGGAGTGGTACTGAAAATATTTCCTTCCCAAAAAAGATCGCCGGAAGTTTTTTTGCAGAGAAAGGCAATCCGTGAAAGTAAAATATATTTTGAGCTGAATTTTGATAAATTCGGAATATTTCCCGAGGCAGTACAATATGTTCCGTTTGAAGGACTGGAAGTTTATGACGGAAAAATTTCGGGAAGTCTGAAAATGGAACTTAATAAAAAGTTTTCGGGAAATCTGAATATTGAAAATGGTACGGTAAAATATGCAGATTATGATGAAATCTTGAAGAATGTAAATGCTGATGTGGTATTAAAAGATAATAATGTGGATATAGCAACAGGAGCAGAGCTTAACGGAGGAAAGCTCGGTCTTGGTATAAAGTTTCTGGAAAAGACAAAAACAGTTAAGCTGGTAATAAAATCAGATAATATGGATTATTCAGACATCAGAAAATATAAGCTTGTAAAGGATCAGAATATAGAAGCTTTTGGAAAAATAACAGGGACTTTTAATGCAAATCTGGATTTAGACAAAAAGATATATGAATTTAACGGCTTTTTATCTTCGCCGGATCTGCGGTACAGCGGTTATAATTTTAGAAATCTGAAAACTAATCTGGTTTATGATAAAAACAGCATTTTGACACTGAGTAATATAAGCTTCGGCTTTAATGAAACTATATCCGGTGTGCGTATAGCAGCAGATGCAAAAGCTTTGTTTTCATATAATACAAAGCTGAAAGCAGGAAGCGGTACATATGAACTGAATAATAAAGGATCTGATTTCAGTATAAAGAAAATAAACGGAAATTTTGAAACAGATAAAAATAATGTGGTAAGAAGTGACTTTTTCTCTGAAGAAGCTGATGGAAATTTCGCTTTTGACACAAAAAATAAATTATTAGAAATAAATACAGGAGGAAAACAGTATTTTGACCTGAAATACGGAGAGAACAAATTTACATTAAAACCCGTGATACGAAATCTGAAAATCAATCTGGATAAATTTCTTCTGGTTTCGGGATCTGCTGATATAGATATAGCGAAAAACAAATATTTTGATACGGCAAGAGTGTCGGCAATAGTAAAAAACGGGAATTTTGATGTAAATGCAGCTGCAGCTGTAAGCGGACAGAGTATAAGAGCGGCAGGGACTATTGACAGTAAATTTAATCACAGATACAAAGTAAGCGGTTCAAATGTAAGAATAAAGCCGCTTCTTGACAGATTCGGCATAAAAATTGCCGGAATGGAACAATCGAATCTGGTAACTGATTTTAATGCTGATATATACGGCAGCAGCGGGAAGTTAAAAGGAGACTTTAATATTGCCAGTCAAAGAGGAAAATACTTTGCAGAATATGAGAAATTAAATGTAAGCGGAAATATAGAAGACCTTCTTGAGGGAAGATTCCGGGCAAAGGTAAATGCGGGGGAAATATGGCTGAATTATCAGCGTTTCAAGAACCTCAGCGGAGATGTGAAATATGAAAATAATGTTATTACACTGACTAATTTTAAAAATGAAGATTTAAATGCCGATGTATCATTTAACATAAAGGATCAATATGTTAATCTTAATGCACAGATAAACAATTATGTGCTTTATAACGTAAGCAGACCTGAGTTTAATCTGAAACTGCTGAAACTTGATGTAAATCTCAGCGGAAATGTAAATTCACTTAATGGTTCTATGTTTATAAGTCCGTCGACGGTAACGATAGATAACAGATACAGCGGAGAGCTAAAGGGTAATATAGATGTGAGAAACAGTGTTTTGATTCTGGATCAGCTTGCATGGAGAAAAAATACGCTAAAGGGAACATACAATCTAAATACACAGACAGCTGATGTTTATGTACATATAGATGAGGAGAAGCTTGAAGAATTATACGGCATGGATAATATTATTGTTTCTCTGAACAGTGATCTGAGACTTCAGGGAAGACTTGATGATTTCACCATAACAGGGGATATTAATATAGGGCATATACAGTATGGGGATATAAAACTTCCAGCAGTGGAATCCGTCGTAGCTTATAAAAACGGTGATATAAAAAGTATTCTTAAAAAGGGCAGCCTTGAGGTAACAAAATTTATACTGAGGGGTGAAGAAGGAGAAGAAATACTTCATACAAGTACGAAAATAGAGGATTTGTCAACATCACAGCTGGATTTTGTACTTAATGATAAAAAATTGGATCTGACTTCCATAAAAGGATTTAAAGAAAAAGGCTATACCGGAATTATAAATTATTCACTTATTTTAAGAGGAAATATAGATGATTTCTTTGTGGATATAAAAGCCAAGAGTGATAATTTCAGTGTATCGGGATTTAGTTTTAATAATTTGTCAATAGATGCACAGATCAATAATAAGGGTCTGAACATAGGACAGTTATATCTGGAATATGAAAATAATCCGCTTCTGGTAAATGGTTATGTAACATTCACGCCGATAGATTATAATATAAATGTTTTTGCCGAAAACTTTAATCTTGATTTCTTAAAGGCAGGAAACGGAATGAAAGATGCAGGCGGAATAGCGAATCTGGATGTAACATTTACACCTGAAAATACATCGGGGATTATCGAACTTCAAAATTTTGTATTTAAAGATCAAAAGGGAAATGTGGATATATCTGAATTAAATGCTAATATAGATATCAATAACAGAAAACTGGCAGTTAATAATTTTAGCGGGAATTATAACGGAGGAACTGTTAATATATCAGGTAATCTGGATGTGCCGGGACTTGCTGCTGATTTTGCAGATAGTAAAAAGCTGGATCTGGGTGATTTTGATCTAAGAATAATACTGGATAAAACAAATATTAAGTATGGAAGAACATTTGACGGTATACTGTCAGCAGATTTGTCATTTACTGAGAAAGAGCTTTTGGGATCTGTAATTGTGGATAAGGGTAAGATTGCCGATATATCTCAGTTTATAGGTGAGAAAAAAGAAGAAGAAACTTCCGGAAAGAAAAAGGAAAAGTCTGTAATTGACGGATTGCAGAGTGAAATAGCAGATATCATAATGGGACAGTATTCTGCCAATATAAGAATAAATATAATGAAAGGAATTGATCTGGAAATACCAAGTGTAAGTCTTGTAAGAAATATAAGAGGTGTCCTGAAAGGTGAAGGAGTAATAATGCTTAACTCCGGAAATATCTCAGCATCCGGAGATTTCTACGTGACAAAGGGTAAATTTATTTTAAGCGACAGAAATTTTGTTCTGGATCAGGCAGAGTTTTATTACGGCAGCGGTGGTTTCTCAGGATCAGAAATAGGAAATCCTTTTGTAGTGGTACTTGCTACCACAAATATAAATAATGATCAGATAAGTGTAAGTATTAGCGGTAACTTAAGCGAACCTCAAATTAAGTTTAATTCAAGTTTAGGATTGAGTCAAGAACAAATATTGGCATTATTGATTTTTGATGCCAGAACTGCCGGAAACAGTGAATTTGAATCAAGGGATCAAAATCAGCAGTTAGGAAATCTTGCAGATCCTATATTAAATCAATTGATTTTTGGTTCTGTAATTGGTACAATAGAAGAAACTTTTGGATTATCTGCAGTATCTTTGAGAACAAATGTACAAACTCAGAGTACGGATAAAAATGCAAATGGTCAGGATTTTGGAGCAACAATAGCACCATCTATATATATTCAAGATAATCTGTATAAAGACAGATTATACTGGAATGTTGAATTAGGTTATGGAGAAGAAAGCACAGCAAGTGCCGGATTAGATTATAATTTCTGGATTACTTATAAGGTAAGCGAAAAATTTGGAGTAAACTTAGGATTACAAAATTTAAGAGGAAATGACAGCCTTGTAGATAAGACGGACTATTATCTGGGTGTGGAATTTTCCACAAGGTTTCATACTTTTGGAGATTTTTTAAAGAGTCTCAGAAAACCTAAACTGGAAGTTATTCCTGAACAGGATAAACTAAAATGAATTTGGAGGTAATTATGAAAGGAAAGTTATCATCAATTATAATTGTGATGGTTATACTTATTTTGGCAACATTTAATATTCAAGCCGCAGAAAATAACGAACTGAGGGTTAGAAATATTCTCATCTCTAACTTAAGGGAACTGCCAAGAGAATTAGTAATGAGCAAATTAAAAATAAGAGAAGGAGAAACATACAGCACAAAGAAAATAAGTGATACTTATCTGGCTCTTAGGGAATTACCCTACATCAATGATGCTAACTTTTACACACAGGTAGAAGGCGGTAATATAGATATCAGAATAGAAGTAGATGAAATGCCTAATGCTCTGGAAATAGCGAAAAGGGAGGAATCAAGAGAAGAGCTTAGCAGAAAAACTGAATTTATAATATCAAGTGTGAGTATAACAGGACTACAGTCTTTAAAAGAAGCTGATTTCATAAAAGACATTCCTCTTAAAACAGGAGAGTTTTTTGTGCCGCAGGATGCTATAGACGGAGCTTCAAAATTATTTGATTCAGGATATTTCAGCAGTGTAGAGCCTAAGGTAATAAGAGGAGCAGATAATACTATCAGCATAGAATATGTTGTTGAGGAAAATCCCAAAGTAAATAATATTATAATAGAGGGAAATACGATATTTACTGAAGCAGAATTATTAAGCGCCCTTGAGGTAAAAAAAGGAGATATACTAAATATAGAAAAAATGGATCCTTCTAAAAACGGTGTAATCAAAAAATATCAGGACAGCGGTTATACTCTGGCAAGAATTGATGATATGAAGCTGGATGAAAATGGAAATGTAAGAATAATTCTTTCAGAAGGTACAATTGAAGCGATAGAATACAGAAAGATAGGCAAGAAAAGAGAAGGTGAAAGAAGAACACCAAAGAGTACCGACTTAAGAACTCAGGATTATATTCTTGAAAGAGAAACAAGAATGAAAGTCGGAGAAATTTTCCAAAGAGAAAAAATGGAACAGACAATAAGAAATATATATAGAACGGGACTTTTTACATCAATACAGCCTAACTTTAAACCAAGTACTACTGATGATCCCAACGGAAGAGTAATAGAGATGGAAGCAGAAGAAAGACCGGCAGCATCCATTAACGGTAATATATCATACGGAACTTCAGTAGGATTCTTAGGAGGAATTAACTATACAGATTCCAATTTCCTTGGAAGAGCACAGGAATTCAAAGCAGCTGTTGAAATTTCAGATGAAGGTGACCAGACATATGAAATAAGTATTTTTGATCCTTGGATAAAAGGAACGGAAAGACTTCAGGCAGGAGCAAGTATTTATTACAGACAGACAGAAGATGACGATGCTCATGGAACAGATTTATATAAAGTAAAAAGATACGGTACAAGATGGACGCTGGGACAAGCTCTTAATGACGATATATATGTAAGGGGAGCAATCAGATACGAAGATGTCAAGGAATATTACAGAAACGGTGCTAAAAGAGATGATTATGATTTAGTAGCTTTCACTCCGACAATTACATATGATACAAGAAATAACAGATTCAGTCCTCAAAATGGAATATACTTAAGTTTAAGTGATGAAATAGGTAAAATAGTATCAGATCACAGAAGCTATAATCAGTTTGAAATTGATTTGAGAGCATATCACAGAACATTCCTTAAAGATAAGAATATAATGGCATATAGAGCAGTTTGGGGAACAACGGGAACAGAAACGCCGGAAGCGCTAAGATTCAAAATGGGTGGAGCAGACTCTGTAAGAGGATATGATTATGGTGATTTTGAAGGATATAATGAATTTTATTTTAACGTGGAAAACAGAACACAGATAACTAACAGTATACAGGTAGTAGCTTTCTTCGATATAGGTAATGCATGGCAGACAGCTGATAAAAAGCCTGACAGGGACGGAGCAGATAAGTTTAAAGATCTGAAATCCGGAGCAGGAATAGGAGTAAGAATATTAACACCTGTAGGACCGTTAAAATTTGACTATGCGTGGCCGCTTGATATAGCACCCGGCAATTCTAAAAAAGATAATGGTAAATTCTACTTTAACTTTGGGCCAAGCTGGTAAAAACTGGAGGAGAAATGTATCATATAAATGAAATTTCAAAATTAATAAATGGAAAGATCATAGGGGAGGATAACTTAGAATTTTCTAAGTTATCTCCTTTTTTTGAAGCAGATACTGAGGAACTCACATTTGCAGCTGATGAAAGTATGCTGAAAAATATAGCCGGAACAAAGGCGAAAGCCGTTATAGTTCCTGTTATGGAGGAATATACTGACGGAAAAACTTATATTGTTTTGGAGCAAAACCCCAGAAATGTTCTTCCGATACTTCTTAATTTTTTTAAACCAAAAATGCAAAAACCTGAAAAACAAATAGAGAGTAGTGCTAAAATAGCCGCAAATGTCATGATAGGGGTAAATTCTTACATAGGACATAATGTGGAAATAGGAGAAAATACTGTTATTCATCCTAATGTAACTATTATGGAAGGTGTAAAAATAGGGAAGAACTCTATAATATATTCCAATGCAGTAATAAGAGAGTTTTGTACACTGGGAGAAAATGTAATACTACAGCCGGGAGCAGTGATTGGTGCAGACGGTTTTGGTTTTATAAAAGATAAAAACGGCGATAATGTAAAAATAGAACAGATAGGAAATGTAATTCTTGAGAATAATGTAGAAATAGGTGCCAATTCATGTGTAGACAGAGGTGCTATAGGATCTACCGTTGTAAAAAGTGGGACAAAAATAGATAACCTTGTTCATATTGCCCATAATGACATAATAGGAGAAAATTGTTTTATAATAGCACAAACAGGAATTTCCGGAAGTGTAGAAGTAGGGAATAACACTGTTCTTGCCGGACAGGTAGGGGTAGCGGGACATTTGAAAATAGGAAATAACGTAGTGGTAGCAGCGAAATCCGGAATTACCAATGACATACCCGATAACTCAAAAATGTCAGGTTATCCTTTAAGACCGCATATGGAAGACCTTAGAGTAAAAATGTCTATGGGTAAAGTTCCGGAATTAATTAAAAGGGTAAAAGAACTGGAAAAATTATTAAAAAAAGAAGAATAATAATGATTTATGATTGTTTAATATTTTCATATAGAGAACAGCGGCAAAGTGAACGGGATACTATAATGGATGTAAGTTTATCTTGACTATGAATAATAAATAATGTAAAATTAAATTACCATAGAATAAGAGGGAGCTGTATAAATGAAAAAACTTTTTTTTCTGATTATAATATGCCTGTTCATGGTGAGTTGTGGAAAACAGGCAGATAATACCGTGGAGAAATTTATAGACAACATTAAAAATAAAAAAATTGATGCAGCTATGAAATATGTCAAAAATGAAGATATTGCTGAAAATATGGAGATATCTTATACAAATAAAACACAGGAAGCTATTTTTGAAGCATTATTTAAAAATATGAATTATAAATTACTTCAGACAAAAAAAGAATCAGATGAGCTGACTATAGTGAGAGTGGAAATAGAAAATGTAGATATAAAAGGTGTTTTTATAAGATTGTTTGAAGAGACAGTACAGGATATGTCAGTAGGCGGTGAAGGATCAAAAGCAGATGATCAAAGTTCACTGGAAAAGAAACTCATAGAAATTCTGAAGGATAAAAATGTACCTAAAATAAAAGCTGTGACTGACTTTGCAGTTTATAAAACAAAAGAAGGCAATAAAATAGAGCTGACTCCGGATAATGTTAATATCATGTTTGGTCAGATTTCATCACTCGGAGGTTTTACGAAATCAGATGAAACTTCTGAAGAAAAACACACACAGCCTGAGGATATTCAGCCGAAACCACAACCAATGCAGAAAAAATAAGGCACATAAGTGCCTTTTTTACTGCACGGAATTTTGTTAATTAAGTAACTTATTGGGAGAGATAAGGAGATAAATATGTATGATAATGTGACGGGAGCTAAAAGATGTCTAGCTTGTAAAATACCTTTTTGTGAAAAAGGATGTCCGGTAAGTACACCTATAAAAGAGATAATACAGATGTATCTGGGAAACAGAATACTTGAAGCAGGAGATATTTTATTTAAAAATAATCCTCTTTCAATAGTATGTTCTATTGTATGTCCTCATGAAAAGCAATGTGAAGGAAGTTGTATTCTGAATAGAAAATCCAAAGGAGTAGAGTTTGGAAAAATAGAAAACGAGATTTCAAACTGTTATATTGATAATGTGGATTTTGCTATACATAAGTTAAATGACAGAAAGTCAAGAGCAGCAATTATAGGGGGCGGACCTGCAGGAATTGCTATTGCATTTATACTTGCCTTTAAAGGATACGATATCACAATCTATGAATCACATTCGCAGATAGGAGGAGTCCTTAGATACGGCATTCCTGAATTCAGGCTTCCGAAAGTTACAATTGATAAGCTGGAGAAAAAATTAATGGAGATAGGTGTAAAAATAAGACCCAATATATTGATCGGTCCTACATTAACACTGGATGATATTTTTAATGACGGTTATGAAGCTATTTTTATAGGAACGGGAACATGGAATCCGAGAAAACTGAAAATAAAAGGAGAAGCTCTTGGAAATGTTCATTATGCCATAGATTATCTAAAATCGCCTGAATATTACAAGCTGGGAGAAAAAATAGTAATAATAGGAGCCGGAAACGTAGCGATAGATGCAGCCAGAACAATGATAAGAAACGGAGCTAAGGAAGTTCTGCTTCTGAACAGAGAAGGAGAAGCAGGAATAACCGCTAACAGAAAAGAATTTAATGATGCAGTGGCTGAAGGCGTACAGGTAATGAATTTTAAAACTGTACTTGAAATAAAAGATGACGGTGTAGTAATTGCAAATACAGAATTAACTGAAAAAGATGGTATTACGAATTACAGTGCAGACTATGACAGCAAACGTTTTTATAAATGTGATTCCGTGGTAGTAGCAATAAGTCAGGGACCGAGATCAAATATAGTTTCTGCAAATAAAGAGCTGGAAATAAATGAAAAAGGGCTGATAGTGACTAATATAGATGGAAGTACCACTAAAAAAGGTGTTTTTTCGGGAGGAGATGTGGTTACCGGAGCCAAGACCGTGGTAGAGGCAGTGAAAATGTCAAAGATAATAGCGGAAAAAATGGATGAATATATGAGGAATGAATATAAATAAACAGGAAAGGACAGACAAAATGGGAAAATTAATAAAAGGTGTCAGCAAGAATGCCAGATTTTTTATATGTGATACAAAAGATATGGTTCAGGAAGCAATGGATATACATTCATGCAGTCCTACAGGAATATCAATACTGGGAAGAGTTCTTACAGCAGCCGGAATGATGGGAACAGATTTGAAAAATGAAAATGATTCAATGACAATAAGGATAAATGGTGACGGTCCGGCAGGAACAATTATAGCTACTGCTAATATGAAAGGTGAAGTAAAGGGCTACCTGAGCAATCCTCAGGTAGAAACCGGCAATCATGATTCAGAACATGTACACATAGGAAAAGCAGTAGGAAACGGAACAATGTATGTAATAAAAGATATGGGACTGAGAGATCCGTTTTCAGGACTTGTCCAGCTCCAGACAGGAGAAATAGGGGATGACCTTGCATATTATTTTTACACTTCGGAACAAATACCTTCTGTGGTAGCATTAGGAGTAAAAATAAATAAAGATTATAAAATATCTTGTGCTGGAGGATTTATTATACAGCTTCTTCCCGGAGCGGAAAATGAGTTTATAGACAGGCTTGAAGAAAAACTAAAGGCGATAAGACCTGTAACAGAGCTTTTTGAGGGCGGTTTTGACATATACAGAATAGCAAGGCTTCTTTATGAAGATATGGGAAGCGATGAAGAAGGAAAGCTGGTAGAGGATTATGAGATACTTGCGGAATCAGAAATTACATATAAGTGTGACTGTTCCAGAGAAAGATATCTGAGAGGACTCATAACACTCGGAAGAAAAGAAATAGACGGTATTCTTGAGGAAGACGGCGGAAAGATGGATATAGAATGTCATTTCTGCATGAAAAAATATGAATTTACAAAAGAAGATTTTGAGGATATAGAGTTTTAGCATAATATTCTGTTTAGAGAAAAAACATGGCAGGATAAATATTTTTTAAATTAACAGACTTAAAAGCTTTTAAAATATGATATAATAGAATTCAGGAGGTAAAAATGGAAGACAGATTTTTATACAGTGAGGCGGATGATACTATTTTTATAAAAATAGAAGGAAATGCCACTATGAAGAACAGTAAGACACTTTCAGATCTTTTAGCCAAAATATTCAAAGGTGAGAAAAAGAATCTGGTTTTTGAGATGTCTGATTGTAACTACCTGGATAGTACATTTTTGGGACTGATAGCTAAATGTGCCCTTGAAATAAAAAAGACATGGAATTCTACATTATACATAATGAATGCTTCAAATATGGTACTAAGCGGTTTGAAGCAGACAGGAATAGATAAGTTCGTAGAAAAAATAGAGGACAGTTCGCTTCGGTTAAAAACATCAGAGCTGGAAAAACAGGACTTTAGTGACAAAAAAGAAAAAACGCTGCATATTTTGGAAATGCATAAGACTTTAATGGAACTAAATGAAAAAAATAAAGAGACATTTCAAAATGTGGTAAACATGATAGAAAAAGATTTGAATAAATAAAAAATCAGAGCTTGGATAAAATCATGAACCGGTGTCATATCTTGTGATTGAGATATAATACCGGCATATTAATAAAAAGAATTTACCGGTAAAGAGAAGGACTCTTTTTCAGTTTTTCTTGTTTTGAAATATAGTGAAAAAGATAATTTACCGGATTTGGACAGTATAATAACATATTACAGACTGAAAAAGACAGACAGACTGTGAAATAATAAGTATATTGGTTTGATGGTTTTGTATAACAAAGAATACAAAAATATTATCTGATTATAAAATTTATATAAAGGAGATTAGTCGGAAATGTCAAAACTTAAAATAGGTGTTGTAAGAGGAGGAATCTCTTCCGAGAGAGAAGTATCGCTTAAATCCGGTGAAGGAATAATAAGAGAACTGAATAAAGATAAATATGATGTAAAAGATATAGTATTAGATGATAAAAATGATATTTTTACTTCTTTGGACGGAGTGGATTTTGTATTTTTGGGATTACACGGAAAATTCGGAGAAGACGGAAAAATTCAGGCAATATTGGAAACAATGGATATACCTTACACAGGCTGCGGCGTTTTGGCCAGCTCTCTGTGTATGGATAAGGATATTACAAAACATATAATGAGAAGCTATGGTGTAAGAACTGCCAAATGGATTACTGTAAGGGAGGGCGGGGAATGCGAGGAATGCGGCTATTCCTATGCAGCTGCCTGTCTTGGGGAAGATATAATAGCCAAGCCGAATTCAGGAGGTTCCAGTGTAGGAGTTCATTTTATAAAAAACGAACAGGAATTTTATGAGGCGTTAAAAGACATATTTACTATAGATAAAGAAGTAATAATAGAAGAAGTTTTGAGAGGTGTGGAGATATCAGTGCCTATTATTGACGGAAAGGTCTATCCTACACTGTGTATAGAACCAAAAGCAGGTACTTTCTTTGATTATGCCTCAAAATATGAAGCCGGCGGAGCTGACGAATATGTAGTGGAATTTGAAAAAGAGCTTCAGGATGAGATAAATGAGCTTACAAAAACAGCTTATCATGCTGTAAAATGTGAAGGTTATGCAAGAATAGATTTTATGCTTAAAGATAATAAGCCTTATCTTATGGAAATAAATACGCTTCCGGGCATGACAATGACAAGTCTTGTTCCAAAAAGTCTGAAACATCTCGGAGTTAGTTATTCGGAACTTTTGGATAAGCTTATTGAAGTATCTTTAAAGATAAAAAGATAAATATTGCTTAGAAAGGTGATAATATGGAGTTAAATAAAATACCGAGTTTCACAGTAGATCATATTAAACTGGAACCGGGAATTTACATTTCAAGAATAGATGAAGTAGGCGGCGACTATGTTACTACTTTTGATATAAGACTGAAAAAACCAAATACAGAGCCTGTTATTAATATAGCAGAGCTGCATACGATAGAGCATTTAGGAGCTACTTTTCTGAGAAATGACAAGGAATGGAAAGATAAAGTGGTTTATTTCGGACCAATGGGCTGCAGAACCGGGTGCTATCTGCTGTTAAAAGGAAGGCTTGAACCAAAGGATATACTTGATCCGGTAAAAAGACTGTGGAAATTTATCAGCACATTTGAGGGAGAAATTCCGGGAGCTTCAGCAAAAGACTGCGGAAATTATCTTGATCAGAATCTTCCCATGGCAAGATATGAAGCAAAAAAATATCTGGAAAAAATGGAAAAATTCACAGAAAGCAACTTAGCATATCCTGAATAAAATCATAATATAAATACAGTGAAAGTGAAGAAAACAGAGATTTGAAAATCATGTTTCCGAAAGTTTCACTTTACTTAAAATAGGAGAAAAAATATGAAATTAGTGGATACACATGCACATATATATGACGAGAAGTTTAGAGGCGATTTCGATGAAATAATGAACAGGATTAACAATGAGCTGGATTTTGTGGTGAGTATCGGTTATGACATGGAATCATCCGAGAAAAGTATAGCATTATCGGAAAAGTACAAAAAAATATACAGTGTAATAGGATTTCATCCCACAGAAATAAAAAAATACAGTGAAGAAGCGGAAAAAAAGCTTGAAGAGCTGGTAAAGAAGCATAAAGTGGCAGCAATAGGAGAAATAGGGCTTGATTATTACTGGATG
This sequence comes from Fusobacteriales bacterium, assembly GCA_031285605.1. Taxonomy (GTDB): domain Bacteria; phylum Fusobacteriota; class Fusobacteriia; order Fusobacteriales; family Leptotrichiaceae; genus Sebaldella. The sequence goes on from JAITVW010000033.1 coordinate 19,014, forward strand.
GAAGATCCGAAAGAAAAGCAGATGGAAATATTCAGACTGCAGATGGAGCTTGCAAGAAGAGCGGAGCTTCCTGTAGTTATACACACGAGAGATGCTATGGAAGATACTGTAAAAATACTTGAAGAGTATAAGGATCTTGGCGGAATAATGCATTGTTATCCGGGTTCTTATGAAACTGCCAAGAAACTGATGGACAGATATTATTTTGGGATAGGGGGAGTAGTTACTTTCAAGAATAATAAGGTAACAAAAGAGACAGTGAAAAAACTTCCTTTGGAAAGAATAGTGATAGAAACAGACTGTCCGTATCTGACTCCTGAACCGTTCAGAGGAAAAAGAAATGAGCCGGTATATGTAAAATATGTAGCTGAAAAAATTGCAGAAATAAAAGAAATATCTTTGGAACAGGTTATAGAAGTCACTACAAATAATGCAAAAAAGATTTATTCAATATGACTTTCAGAGAAAAAATTAACAAAAAAATCTTAAAGTGTTACCATGTTATTATTTGTATGGATGATATATTTATTAGCGGTATTAGCTCACACAGATATTGATATTATGGCTGTAATGGCTGAAAATAAAGATGAGGAAACTAATATTTATATCCCGTTTGAAATTATAAAAAAAATTGTTTCATAGAAATTTTTCTGAAACAATTTTTTTATAATAAGACCAGTAAATTTAAAGTTAATGAATTGAAATTAAATAAAACAGATAAGATAAGAAATTTTGATATATATGAGATATGAATAAGGAGCGAAAGCTCCTTATCTATTAAAAAATAAGCATCACAAAATAATCTAACAGAGCTTAGATTTAAAAAAATTAAATATATATTCTGGTTGATGGATATAAGTAATGATAAAATTCTGGTATTTAATATAAAAACTTGGGCGAAAAAGTCTTGATTGTGAAAAGCGGGAATCGGAAATGAAAGGAGCGAAAAGATATGATAAAGTATTTAAGGCAGCCATAGTGGAATTACACAAAAATATGTCCAAGTTATTGACATAAATCTAGAATGAAAAAGTTGAGAAAATATTTTTGCCGTATGTTATAATATATTAAAATTGGAGGTGTATTAATGAAAATTGTTCTGTTTTTTCTTCTTTTTGGTTTGGGTTTTTCTTGTTCTTTATTGAATGATCCTGATTTTTATATGAGAAAAGCATTTGAAACTACCAGAGAAATCGGCTTAGAAAATAAATTGTATTGTGATAAAAATGATAAATATATGATTTATTATTATAAAGACAGTAAATATCTTCAGATAGGATTGGTGGATAAGTTACAGAAAAAAGAAAATTACGGAGATGCAATAAAAAGACTTCAAGAAGACTCAGTAATAATATATGATATTTTTACACAAAAAATTACAGTGTCAAATCGTACTGATGATTTTAATGGAGTTGAGTTTCGACATTATTTGGATATGGATGACACGGTTTTTATGTTGAATAAATTAGTTGTGGATCCCGATGGAGAAGTTCAAATGTTAATAAATAGTCAATTACGCGAGACTTTCAATAATTCAAATATGTTTTATTATACTGACGATATAAAATATTGATAAATAAAGTCAGAAGATTCAATCAATTCATTGGCTTTTTATTATAAAGATATGGAATTATATCACACAAGTTAAAGATATACATGCGGTATACAAAACAGTATTAAAGTTTTTACTTTACGAGCTGGTTAAGATTGTGTTTGAAAATATAAACAATTGATGATATAATTTAAAAAGCATAGTCTGGAGTGTATTTTAATGAAAAAAATCTTAATATGGTTGTTGTTATTCAATGTTATTGTATTTTCAGAAGAAATAGACCTGTTAAAACAGATGGATGACAGTAAATACGAAGAAAATGCAGTTAATTTTTTTTTGGACACCATTCGTAAAAAAAATAATTTGTTAGTTATAAATATTCTGGATGTGGAGAAAAATCGGCAGTCAAGACAACAGACTGCAGTAGAGGGAGTTTACGGACCGATAATAGAACGAAGACAGATGAGAGTTCAGCTTACAGTTAATTCCCGCAACAGGCAAGGATATACTCCTGTAATAGTTGCCATAGAATCCGGAAATAACGAAATGCTTTCAGAGCTTTTGAAAAGAGGGGCAAGCGTATATGAAAAGCATCCCGTTTTTGGGCGTCTGGCGTTACATACAGCATGTTACTACGGAAATACGGAAGCAGTGAAAATATTGCTTGAGCATAATAAAAATATTGTGAATTACAGAAGTGACAATGACGGCTGGACACCTCTTGATGATGCAGTTCTGAAAGGTCACATCCAAATAGTAAAAATATTGCTTGAATACGGAGCAGATCCCAGAGTTCCTAATTTTAAGGATGAAACTCCTATAGATATGGCAACAAAATTCGGAAAAGGTGAAATAGTAAAATTATTGAGGGATCAGGATAAAAAACTACATTGGAATTAGTGTTTTGTAATTCACGGTCATTATTTATTTTGAATAAATATCGGATTTGATATTATTTTTTTCAAAATGCGGATATCTCAAAAAAGATCTTATGATTAAAAGTTTAAATAATGCACTATAGTTTAAGGAGGAAAACAAAAATGATACACTGCGTACAAAAAGTTAGTGAAAAAATATACTGGGTCGGAGGTAATGACAGAAGACTGGAACGTTTTGAGAATATGTTTCCGGTACCAAAAGGAGTATCATACAATTCATATCTGATTCTTGATGAAAAGACGGCTTTGATAGACACTGTTGATTCAGCCGTAAGAGATCAGTTTTTAGATAATATCAGATATGTTCTGGACGGGAGAAATCTTGACTATCTGGTAATAAATCATATGGAGCCTGATCATTGCGGCAACATAGAAGAGCTGTTAAAAATTTATCCTGATATGAAAATAGTAGGAAATGTAAAAACTTTTCAGTTTTTTGAACAGTTTTATGATACAAGAAAATCTGAAAATTATCATAAAATAGCAGAAGGAGAAAGTCTCTCTCTGGGGGAACACACGCTTAATTTTTATATGATGCCGATGGTACACTGGCCTGAAGCAATGGCAACATATGAATCAAGTCAGAAAATATTATTTTCTGCAGATGCTTTTGGTACATTCGGAGCAATAAACGGTAATCTGTTCAGTGACCAGACAGATTTTGAAGGTTACTATTTATCTGAAGCCAGAAGATACTATGCAAATATAGTTGGGAAATACGGTATGCAGGTACAAAATGCCATAAAAAAGCTTACAAAAAATGATATAAAAATGATATGTCCGCTTCACGGACCATCATGGAGAACTAATCTTGATTACTTTCTTGATAAGTATGATAAGTGGAGTTCTTATACACCTGAGAAAAACGGAGTAGTATTATTTTATGCATCAATGTATGGAAATACTGAAAATGTAGTAAATGCAGTGGCTAACAAGCTTGCTGAAAAGGGTATTGAAGATATGAGGGTTTTTGATGTTTCAAAGACACATCCTTCGTATATTATTGCCGAAGTGTGGAAATACAGCCATATGGTAGTGGCATCACCATCTTATAACAGCGGACTGTATCATGTAATGGATGCTTTGTTGCATGAATTGACAGCACTGAATATGCAGAAGAGAAAAGTAAGTATAATAGGAAATTATACATGGGCTTCAAGTGCAATAAAGGTAATTACCGAACATGTATCAAAAATGAAAGATACAGCAATAATAGGAGACCCTTTGGAGGTAAATTCATCAATGAAAGAACAGGAAGAAGAAAAAATAAATCAATTTGTGGATGCAATTTATAATTCATTAAATAATTAAAATTTTTATCAAAGGAGAGAAGTATGAAAGAATTTAAAGGAATTGGAGCTTCAGAAGGGATTTCTATCGGGAAGGTTATGTTATTCATCGAAGAAGAAATGAACATACCTCAGGAAAAAATATCGGAGGTACAGGTAGGAACAGAAATTGAAAAGTTGTTAGATGCACAGAAAAAATCTAAGTTACAGTTGATTTCTATCAGAGACAAAGTTAAGGAAAAAATGGGAGAAGATAAGGCTGCTATTTTTGACGGGCATATTATGCTTCTTGAAGATGATGATCTTATGGATGAAGTTAAGGATAAAATAAAAGCTGAAAAAATGGCTGCTTCAAAAGCTCTTGACGAAGGTGTCAACGAGTACTGCGAAATGATTTCACAGCTTGATGATCCTTATTTAAGAGAGAGAGAGGCAGACTTAAAAGATGTCGGAAAAAGATGGCTTAAAAATATACTTGGTATAAGAATGAAGGATCTTAGTAATCTTGATCCTGAAACAGTAGTAGTAGCCTATGATCTTACACCATCTGATACAGCACAGCTTGATCTTATAAATGCAGTAGGATTCATCACTGAAATAGGAGGAAAAACATCGCACTCTGCTATTATGGCAAGATCTTTGGAACTTCCGGCAGTAGTAGGTGTAAAAGATGCATTAAAAGAGCTGGCTGACGGAGCTTCGATAGTAATGAACGGTGAAGTAGGAGACATAATTATAGAACCTGATGCAGACACTTTGAAAGATTACACGGAAAAGAGAGCAGACTACCTGAAAGAAAAAGAAGAATTAAAAAAATTAATACATGAAGAAGCTGTGACTGAAGACGGACACAAAGTAGAATTATGGGGAAATATAGGAAGTCCGGAAGATATAGATGCAGTTCTTGAAGCAGGAGCAACAGGAGTAGGATTATACAGAACAGAATTCTTATTTATGAATTCAGATCATCTGCCTACAGAAGACGAACAGTATAAAGCTTACAGAGTAGTTGCGGAAAAACTTCAGGGGAAACCTGTAACTATAAGAACAATGGATATAGGGGGAGATAAAGAGCTTCCGTATATGGATCTTCCAAAAGAATTAAATCCGTTTCTTGGATGGAGAGCAATAAGAATTTCCCTTGTAAAACAGGATATATTCAAAACTCAGCTAAGAGCAATATTAAGAGCAAGTGCTTATGGTCAGGTAAAAATCATGTACCCGATGGTAACTTCAATAAATGAAGTAAGAAAAGCAAATGAAATACTTGATGAATGTAAGAGAGAACTGGACGAAATAGGTAAAAAATACGATAAAGATATCAAAGTAGGAATCATGGTGGAAACGCCTTCAGTTGCTATTATTTCTTATAAATTCGCAAAAGAAGTAGATTTCTTCTCAATAGGAACTAATGATTTAACACAATATTTCCTTGCGGTAGACAGAGGAAACGAACTGGTTGCTTCATTATATGATTCATTTAACCCTGCTGTATTAGAAGCAATACAAAAAGTAATAGATGCAGGACATGACAGAAATATAACTGTTAGTATGTGCGGAGAATTCGCAGGAGACAGAAGAGCAACAGAATTACTGCTTGGAATGGGGCTTGATGCCTTCAGTATGAGTGCATCATCAGTATTACAAGTTAAGAAAAAAATCAGAAACAGCAGTCATGAAAAAGCACAAAAGTACAGAGATGAAATTCTGGCTCTGAACACACCAGAAGAAGTTTTGGAAAATTTAAGGTAATGATATAAAGGAAAAACTGTCTGTATTTAGGCAGTTTTTTCATTATGAATAAATTTTAGAATAGGGAAAAAGCACTGTCTGTTGTTATTTTTTTATTTTAGTGTTATATTAAAAACAGAGAATTTATATAAAAATATTATTTATAAAATAAAAAGACGAGGTGAAGATTATGAAAGTTGCAGAATTTATAGTAGAGGGATTTGAGCAGATAGAAGCTGTGACACCGGTAGATATCTTGAGACGTGCTGGAATAACAGTAGATACCGTCTCTGTGTCTGACAGGAAAAAAGTAAAAAGCAGTCATGATGTAGTAATTGAAACTGATAAAAATATGAAAGATATTAATTTTGATGACTATGAGATGTTGATACTTCCGGGAGGACCGGGAACAGAAAATTATGAAAAGTCGGATTTTTTAATGGAAGAATTACTAAATTTCAGTAAAAATAAAAAAAAATATATAGCGGCTATTTGTGCTGCTCCGGGAGTTCTGGCACGTCTTGGCATACTTAAAAACAAAAAAGCAGTTTCTTTTCCGAGTGTAGAATCTGACCTTGAGAAAAATGGAGCTGTTTTGTTAAGGGAAAATGTAATAACAGACGGAAATATAACTACTTCAAGGGGAGCAGGAACAGCTGTGGATTTCTCTTTAAGACTGATAGAAATACTAAAAGGGAAAGATGAAGCAGAAAGAATTGCAAAACAGATAGTTTATAAATAAAAAACGGGACTTAATCCCGCTATTTTTCAAAAATGTAAATAAAGCTGTCATAGTTTTTATTATATTCTATAAATATTATAAATTTTTCATCTTCGTATTTAAATTCATTAAATGATTTTAAGTTTAGAAGTTCTTTATAAAACGGGGCAATCTTAGGTTGCTCCTTTTGATTTATGTAGCCGGATTCCATGAGATTATATGTTTCTCTGAATATAGGAGCCATTTGTGTAAGGTGGAATAAATTAGTCCCGCTCATTATCTCAAAAAGATTTTCATATAATTCAGGAAAAGAATCAAATCTTTTTTCAAAGGAAAAAATCAGATTATATTTTTCTTTAAACGGAAGAATTATTTTTAAAAATCTGTTTTTGAAATAATCATATTTTACTGCCTCAATAAGAAAAATTTCAAAGTTTCCTTTATAATGGAGTTTTGCATAGTCTATATTCTTTTTCATGTAGTTATATCCTTTGTTGGCAAGTGAAAGAGTAATAAAATTACGTATTTTCCCGGCATTTTTAATAAGCGGTCTGATTCCTTCAATAAGTGTATCGGTATTTTTTTCAAGGGCATTTTTATTTTCATCGGCGAGATAAAATTTTAAGCCTATTATTTTCCCGCTGGAAGTATTATGAAGTTTTATCTTTCTGTATTGAATTTTTAGTTCAGTGTACTTTTCTATTTCCTGAATGCATACAGTCAGTATATTTTTTTCAAAGTCATAAAATCTGGAATACGAAGTATTGTTTAAATCCAGATAATTTTTCAGGGTATCAAGTGATACCTCAAGAAAGTCATTTATTCCGGTATTATTAGTCAGAAATAAAAATAATTTTTTGGTAACGGGATTGCTGAATTGTAAAAGTATATCAAAATTATATGCTCTGAAATCTTTTTTATTTTTTTGAAAGATATTAAAGAAGTCTGACGATATTGAAAATACATAGTTGATTCCGGAAAATTTATATGAGGAAAGTGGATTTATAATTCCTTCTATATCGGAAATATTCAGCTTGCTGCATTGATAACTTATTCTTTTTTCAAAAAACTTATTCAGAAAATTGTCAAGCTCCTGTTTATTGGTCAGACTCAAAAGATTCAGAAGTATTTTTTGTCCCATCACAATTTTTGGGTCATTGTCGGAATTTATTTTTTTTATCAGACATTCCAAAAAAATCTTATCCTTTTTATTAAGTTTTTTTTGAAAGTCGATAAAAATATCATGTTCCTTAAAGAAAAACTCATTTTTTTTCATATTTTTTTCCTCCATTCCATAGAAAAAGTCAATTTTTAAATTAATTATCAACGAGAATTATTTTATAAAATTATCGTTATACTATCTTATTATATTTATATATCTAGCATAATAATAAGAAAAAGTCAAAGAATATTTCAGTATCCAACGACGAAAATGAAAAATTTGACTTTCGTAGATAATATGGTATGTTAGTAGTGAAAGAAAAACGAAGAAAAATTTATTGGAGGTGAAAAAGTGAATATATATGAAAAAATAGGTCTTCAGAAAGTAATAAACGCAAGCGGAAGAATGACAATATTAGGAGTATCGGTATTGTCAGATAAAAGTACAGAGTGCTTCAAAGAGGGAAGTCAGAATTTTGTGGTAATGGAAGACCTTATGAATAAAGCAGGAGAAATAATTTCTGCTTATACAAAGGCCGGGGCAAGCTGTGTAACATCATCAGCATCAGCGGGAATAGCAATAGCTGCAGCATCTCTAATAACAAAGGACAGTCAGACGATGGCAGAAAATCTTCATATACTGAATACTGACAAAAGAGAAATAATTATACAAAAAGGTCATGTAGTAAACTATGGGGCACCGATAAAGACTATGATAGAGCTTGGCGGCGGCAGGCTGGTGGAAGTTGGTCAGTCAAATCTAACAAGCGAAGAAAACATAACAGGAAATATAAATGAAAAAACAGTGGGAATATTTTATGTAAAATCACATCATAGTGTACAAAAGGGGATGCTGAGTCTGGAAAAGATAATAGAGATAGGGAAGAAGTACAATATTCCTGTGGTAGTGGACGCGGCGGCAGAAGAGGATCTGGAAAAGTATGTGTCAATGGGAGCAGATATGGTGATATACAGCGGTTCCAAGGCAATAGAAGGACCGGCCTCGGGCTTTATAACAGGGAAGAAGGAGCTTATCAGGAATTGTAATCTTCAGTATAAGGGAATAGGAAGAGCGATGAAGGTAGACAAAGGAGTAATAATGAGTCTGCTGAGTGCTTTGGAACAGTACAGTCAAAAGGATGAAGCAAAGACAGAACAGGCAAACAGGAAGAAGGCAGAGCTTCTGGCAGAGGAATTAAAGGGAGTAAAAGGCATAGAAGTATCAGTGGTAAAGGATGAGGCAGGAAGAGAGATATACAGAACAGAGCTGAAACTGCTGGATACCAAGCTGAAAGCAGAAGAAGTGATAAAGGAACTGGAAGGCGGAAATCCTGCAGTCTATACAAGAAACTACTATAAGAATCAGGGGAAAATACACTTTGATATGAGGTCGGTGGATGAAAAGGAAATAGGAAATATATTTAAAAGAGTAGAAGAAATACTGGGTTAAGGT
>JAITVW010000093.1 GCA_031285605.1 Fusobacteriales bacterium
CTGTTTTTGCCTTCTCAGGGGCTTCCCAGGAGTACTTTATCAGTTTTATTCTCGCTTTACACGGCTTAGCCTCTTCAAGTCTCACCAGCATAGCTGGTGGTTTAAGCAGTTATAATTAACCTGAAACAAAGGGTTATATTGGATGTGATTGATACAAATACATATAACCGTTTATATGATTTTTTTAACGAAATCCTTTCTTCTGATACAGAGTATGTGATTTTTCTTGCCCGGAAAGCGTATGTTCTATTCAAAGTTTTCGAAGACTTAGTGGAAGCGGACGGTAAGTCGAAAATCGTCTTGCATGATAGAGCAATGGATTTATATGTAAATTCCATAAATAATAAAAGTAAAATTTTAATAGTAGATGATACAGTTCTTTATGGGCGAACTATTTGCAATGTTATAGATCGCCTTTTCTCGGAATTTAATGTTGATCCAGACAATATTACTGTTGCTGTTTTTGCTGTGAACCAAGAATTGATAGATCAAAAAAGGGATGATCAAGAGAGAAAAATTTCTAAATATGGAGATAATTATCGATTGTCATTCATTAATGATGAAAAGAAATTAATTAATATTCCACTTTTATATTCTCGTAATTATTCCCCTGTATTTTGTAATATTGATTTTATTCGGTCTCTATCCGCTAAATTTATTTCAGTTATTCATGCTTCATCCGTTCCATATGTTGATTGTACTCCGGCTTTTGAAATAGATTTTAGTGCTGATGATAAAATATCATCGCTTTATATGAGTCCTGAAAATTATTGTCGAAAAATCACCACCATTGCTAATATATCTTATGAATATTACGATATAACAACTCCAACGCTGGAAGAATTGAAGATAAAGGCTTTTGCTGTAGGAATCCCATTGGGTATAAACGAATCTTTTTCTTGTGTTCGAATTTATTTAAATGAATCACTAAGAAAAATTGTAGTAATTCCATATGTATTTTTTCCTGCTATAAAAAATACATATGAGTATTATGATGAAATAAAGAAGTTATTTGATTTGGGACAAAATTTGGAATCGTTAACAAAAAACAGATTGCTTCATTATTATATAAGTTATATTCTAGGTAAACATTTTTTTGATCTTCTTCAAATAAATTGTAGTAATATTAAGTTGGTTTCATCTGGCGGTATAGCACAGCAGGATATTAATAGAATTGTTACTGTTTTGAATGACAGCGATTTAAATCAAGTAAAAGAGATATTTAGCAACATAACCCCTGTCATTGATAATTCAATAGGTGACATTAAAGAAGAGCCTGACATAGTTCAAAATTCATTTAATGATGCTGTAATGTCAAATCATGATGTTGATAAAGGTCTATTTTCGTTTCTTTCGGAATTCCTAGTGTTTTTTGCTGAGAGAGATGCCATCTTAGAAAAAAGAAGTAATGGAATCTTAATAAGTTCACTGTTGGGTAAAATTTATGAAACACTCCGTTTCCCCGAAATAACAGAAAAAAGAATATATGTTGATATTATTAAACTTTGTGACTTGGGTCATGCAGTTCCACAAATACTTGAAATGAAAAGTGTTACAGGATGTTTTATTAAACCAGGAGAGCAGGCTGTTAATTTTTACGTTGGTGAATTACCCTTTTTATTTTTAATAGGACAATTATATGAACTTCTTAAAGATGAATGGGATAAGGTGAAAAAAAATGTCTTTGAATACATAAATAAATATAGGAAAATCAACCTTAACTTAGATATTTCTCGATTAGTTGTTGAATTGGTAACTAATTATTCAGATAAAGAAAAAGATTTTAGTTTTAAACCTAATGAATTTAAATCTAAAATTCCAGCAAAGGAAGATTCAAAGAATGAAGAGAAAGAAAAACAGGAGCTGATGAATTTTTTTTGGGGGTTATGTCTTTATTATCCTAGTTATATGAAAAATAATAATCATTATGATAAAGATGATTTCGATCAAGATAAAAACAATTTTATCCAATTTGTTGCATCAAAAAAAGAAAAGATGGGGACTAATTCTCAGTACCTACCTACTTTATTTTCTGCAATACAAAGATTTTCTTAATCAAATATAAGGTATGTAAATGAAAATGACAACTTCTGAATGGCATAGCAGTATAATTGTACTTTTTAGATGTATCCAAAACGAGAAAGCAGACTCTATTTGTATGCAGGAAGGTTTGACTTGTTTGTGCGAAAAAGATATTTATCATCTTCTTGCTTGGTGTCATATCATAAATTCACAAGCAATTACAAATGTCATTTTTGATATGTTTAGTTTTGATTCTTCTTTTTATTTTATAATACAAGGAAGTACAGTTGTTCAAAAAAACGAATATTTGTCGAATTGCCTCTCCTGTGACAAGAGACTAGGTTCACATCCTTCAAAACCTACATATTATTTTTTTTCAAATGAAAACAGCTTAAGGAATACAGACCCATACAGACAAGACAGTGAATATTTAGTTGCTATATCCTTGAAATATCATCTAAATTTATCAAGTGAAGCTTGGAAAGAGGAATTAGTCTTATTAGATTATAAATTTCTCATTGCTATAGCAAAGTTTATATTTCGAAAAAGTGCTAAAAATGATTATTTTATCTCTAAGGCTGATATAAGATTTTTCACTTCTGTATTGGATAAATTTAAAAACATGGTTAACACTACGGTGGATTTAACTGAAGATGACAAACCTACTAAAGAGAATTATAAACAGTACTTTTTTGATCTATTGCAATATACTCATGACAGATTCTTAGAAAAAGCATTAAAAAAAGTAATGATGTTAGCAGAGACAAGAATAGAATCTTTAAACGATAATATTTGGAAATCAGTACTCTTAATTCAGGATATTATTGTTTTTTATACAAACCATAATAAAAAACAGGCAAAAGAATCAATGGAGATGTTCTTGAGAAACTCTATTATATTTCAGGAACCTGCTAAAAAGAAAAGACGGATCTGATATGATATTCAGAACTAAATCAGACTTCACAAAGAGGAAAAAGCGCTGTGGATAGAAGATTGGCAACAAAGCGGGCAAGAAGCTCTGTCCAATCCAGCGAAAAGCCAATCGGAGCTTTTCAAACACTCAAGCGTTCGGAGAGTGCGAAAACCTCACGTTCTCCGCTATCGCTACGGCTGGTGTGATATCAGCGAAGGCGATAGTGATTCAGACAAAAACGCCGCCGACGGATGTCGGCGAATGCTGTCCATCGTTTCCGACATCATAAGCACCTCCACTACGCATCACTGGTATCCGTCAAATCAAGACACAGAACAGTTCCAAGGGAGCAATTTTCCAGTCCATCCAGCGAAAAGACAAAAAAAGCTTTTCACTCCCCCAGCGTTCGGATAGTGCGAAAACCTCACGGTCTCCGCTATCGGTACGGCTGGTGTGATATCGGCGAAGGCGATAGTGATTCAGACAAAAACTCCGCCGACGGATGTCGGGTAAGCGTCAAAACACCCTCTTCTACCGCTGAGGGATGAAAAGAGATACAATCTTCAGGAGAAAAGCAAACCTGGAGGCAAATGAATGAGATACAACAAAGAGGAAAAAGCACTGTGGA
>JAITVW010000171.1 GCA_031285605.1 Fusobacteriales bacterium
AGATATCTTGATGAAAAAGATAGCATATAAAGATCTGATGGAAGGTGAATGGTATGAAGAATTCGGTTCTGCAATGGATGAAAAATATGCAGGATCAAGAGGAGATGCAGGAAATATATTTGATAAAATAGACAGAATAAAAAACGGTAACGACTTCAAGACTATAATGGAAAGTCTCAGCGGAAATATTTATGCGAATATAAATGAAAGAGAAGACGATATAGCAAGAACGTTTGAAAATTCACTGGGTCTTCTTCAGAATTCTCATAATAATACTAAAGAAAATATGAAAGTGAATGTAATAGCAGCAAAAGGGAAAACTACGGAAGATACACAGGGAGTAACAGGTTATGACTATGAAATGGCCGGAGTACTTGCTCTGAGAGAAGTAGAAAGAACTTATAAACATACATTCGGATATTCACTTGGGTATATGCATACAGATTTTGAATTCAAAGACGGTATGAACAGTGAAGAACTTGTGGATACACTGCAGATAGGAGGGCATAATAAATATAAGTCAGACGGCTGGGTATTAAGAAATGACCTTACAGGAAGAGTGAGTTTCCATAATATAGACAGAAATATAAACTGGCCTTCATCATATGGAAGATCAGAACTGAACGGTTCATATGAAACATACAGCATAACAAGTAATAATATACTCGGTAAAGAGCTGAACGTAGTTAAAAATACAAGTATTACACCATACGTTGGGCTTAGGGCAATGTATGTGACAAGACCGGACTTTGAAGAAAAAGAGCTTGAGAAACTGGAAGTGGAAGGAAATGATGCATGGAGCGTAAAACCTAAATTGGGGGTAGAATTGCAAACATCAATACCTTTAGGGAACTTAAATGCATGGAAACTAAAAGGAGCCCTTGATCTTGGATATGAATATGAGCTGGCAAATCTGAATGAAAGAGAAAAGGCAAGGTTAGTAAAAGTAGAAGATAGATATCATAAACTGGCAAAGCCTGAGGAAGAAAAAGGAGCTTTCAGAGGAGGAGCAAGTATCGGAGTAGAAGTAGAAGACAGATACGGAATATTCTTAACAGGAGAATATAAGGTTGGGAAAGATACTCAAGAAGATTATAGAGCAGGAGTTACAATAAAAGCAGTATTTTAATGAAGAATAGAATTAGAAATCAAGGGTTCGGATTATTAATCTAAATTCTTGATTTTATTGATTAAAATTAACGATTGGGGAAAAAGGACATAAATTATGGAGCTACCCCTAATAGATTTATTCATGCAGTTTAGGAATGTAGTGAAAAGCACTTTACCCAAAGCAGAAATAGTAGCAGATAAATATCATTATGTAAGACAGATAGAATAGATGATAAGGGATGTAAGGATACGCTTATATAATCAGGACAGCAAGTACAAAGATTTAAAGAAATACCGGAAACTGATATCAAAAAATCCACTGAAATTAACAGAAAAACAGCAAAACCGAATAAAAAAATTAAGGAAGTTAAGTGTAATATTTTCAGAGTGTTACGGGTATAAAGAAGAATTTTACAAATTATTGAATATATCATCATCAAAGGAATTTCAAAAAGGATTTGAAGATTTAATAGAAAAATTAGAAAACTCAGGAATAAAAGAATGCGTGTATTTATCAAAAACTCACGGAAACTGGAAAAAAGAGATACTAAATTCTATTGAATATAGGATAGATAATGGATTTGTAGAAGGATATAATAACAAAATAAAGGTAATAAAAAGAGTCTCTTATGGGATCAAAAAATTTGATATACTGAAAAAACTAATACAATTGAAGTTTTCATCTAATGTTGATTGTTTTTTTGACCACACTTATTGACAGAGAACCAAAATTAAGTAAAGAAGCAGCTGAAAATTAAAAGATTAAGAGCTGATGATATTATGGAAGAGATGAATTAAAAAAGGAGCTGTATTTTTTTTATTTACAGTCCTTTTTTATTTTATTTCAAATCTAAAGCAAGCATTTTTATAAAAGCCAGTTCTTCTCTCATAATATTTGGAATAAAGCTGATATTTCTTGTTTTGGAACAGAGAGGATAAACAGTAAGATTATAGTGGCGGGCTGTGATCTCTGCCCGAAACATATGAAAATCACTTGTGATAAGAAGTATATTCTGATATTCTATATCTTTATCCTTTAAGGCATCAATATAGAATTTTATATTTTCATTTGTACTTGCGGACTTATTCTCAAGGAATATTCTATTTTTATCAATTCCGTTCTTAAGAAAGTATTCTTTCATAACCACAGATTCCGGTACCTTTTCATCAATTCCCTGACCGCCTGTAAGAAATACATTTAAATGAGGATATTTTTTCAGATATTCTACAGCTTTATCAGATCTTCTTTTTCCTTCAGGAGAGAGATAAGCTCCATATCTCAAACCACTGCCAAGTACCACAATAAAATCAGATTTTTGAGCACCGGACGGATTTTCATATTTTACGTTCCTGTATAAAATAAATGCAAAAAATGAAATAAAAATTATATATAAAATGAAGAAAATATAAATTATATTCCTTATGCCGGAATTTTGTGTATAAACTGAAAAAAGAAGCAGTGCAGCAAATATGATTAATAAAAATGATCCAAAATTTCTTATTCCGATAATCAAAAGAAGTATGCTGTATAATATCATAACCGCACTTAATATTTTTAATGTAATATTCATCAAATCTCCTTAAAATAATAAATTTATTTTTAAATTTTAGTAAATGTTTCGACGATTTTTTCTCTTATTATGATGTCAGCCCTTGAATCATAGGGAGTAGAGCTTATATTGATCAAAGCAAGGCAGCTTCCCGAAAAATAATTGATAAGTGAAGCAGCAGGATTAACCATAAGTGAAGTTCCGCCTACAATAAGAACATCAGCATTTTTTAGCAGTCTTACAGCTCCGTTAATAACATCATAATCCAGCTCTTCTTCATATAAAACCACATCGGGCTTTATTATGCCGCCACAGCTGCATAGCGGAACCGGAGTCTTAATATTTAGTAAATCATTAAGAGAATAAAATTTTCCGCATTTCATACAATAATTTCTTGCTATACTGCCATGAAGCTCAAATACATTACAGCTTCCGGCTTTTTGGTGCAGAGCATCTATATTTTGCGTAATAATACCTTTTAATTTTTTATCTTTTTCCATTTTTGCAAGTATATTGTGTGCAGCATTGGGTTTTGCATCAGTGAAAATCAGATTCTTTTTGTAAAATTCAAAGAAAATTTCAGGATTTTTAAGAAAAAAACTATGTGATAATATTGTCTCGGGATTATTCTGATAAAGACCGTCAGCACTTCTAAAATCAGGAATTCCGCTTTCTGTAGAAACACCTGCACCGCCGAAAAAAACAATATTGTTACTGTTAAGAATAATATTTTTCAGCTTTTCAATTTCATTATTCATCTCTGTCTCCTTGTATAATGTATTTAGGTTAATAAAGGCAACCTATAATCCTTTATTAGCTGTATGTATACAAATATTGTATAATTAAATTAATTAGGTAGAGGTATGTCGTTTATTCCTTGAAACTCTGATTTCGTTCTTGAAAGACTGACT
>JAITVW010000192.1 GCA_031285605.1 Fusobacteriales bacterium
TGCTGAAAGCGAATAAGCTGTAGAACCTGTAGGTGTGGCTACTATTATCCCGTCTGCCCTGTATTTGTTTATCAGGGTATTATTGGCATAGACATTCACGGATAACAGTGTTGACTTTATTCCGCCCTTGGCAATCACCAGCTCATTCAGGGCATAATGTATCTTTTCATTATGCCTTACCTCCAAAAACCTTCTTTCCTCTATTTCATAATCATTGTTTAAAAATTTGTCCAGTACATACACAGCTTCACTGTCTCTGGTATATGCCAAATAACCAAGACTCCCCATATGGACAGCAAGCACAGGAATATCTTTTTCCAATATCTGCTGGGCCGCTGCCAATATAGTCCCATCCCCGCCAAAAGTAACTATCAAATCGCATTCTTCTGTTTTATATACTATTTCTATTTTCTTTTCTTCTAAATACGAATAAAATACTTTCAGATAATGACTGTCTTTTAAGTCATCCTTTTTTATTATTTTTATCTTCATTTCAAAACCTCTTTATAAGTAATTCATCGGATTTACCGTATTTACTCCTCTTCTTGTTTCAAAATATAAATTTGCCTCTCTGTTTATATCACGTCCAAGACTTCCTATACTCTGTCCTTTTGATACTTTCTGTCCTTTTGAAACACTCACGCCTGACAGATTTCCATATACGGTAATAAGATTTCCGTGGTCTATTATGACTACATTTCCCAGATTATTCAGTGACCCCGAATATATAACATTTCCTGAATCAGCTGCTTTTACTGCCTGTCCCACACTTCCTCTTATTTCTATCCCTTTGCTTGTCAGCCCCTGAATTTTCTCCTGCCCGTAATTTGTTACTATTCTTCCGGACATAGGCATCATCAGGCTTCCTGTTCCTTTCGGAGGACTGTATGCAGTCGTTGTCGTAGTTTTATTGGTATTGCCTGCAGACGTCGTCGGCTTTTCTCCTGAAAGATTTGAATTATTTCTTTCGCCGCTTGCTCCTCCTTTTTCTGCTTCTCTTCTTATTCTTTCCGCTTCAGCCAGTCTTATTCTTTCTTCTTCTGCTTTTTGCGCCGCTATCTGCTGTGCTCTGATTTCTCTCGCTATGATAGCCTGAATTTCTGCTTCCAGCTTTCTTCTTTCAGTAACAAGTTTATTGTTTGACTGCTGTATAGTTTTATTTTCACTGGATAGTTTATTCTGTTTTGTTCTAAGCGCTGCTATAATTCTGTTTTGTTCCTGTTTAGCCGCATTCAGCTGCTTATTTTTTGATTCCAAATCATTTCTTGCTGACATAATCCGTGATGCCTGAGCCTGATTTTGTGATTTCAGCGTTTCTGTCTGCTTTTTGTCACTTTCTACGCCTTCTTTGGTTTTTTCCACTACCTGAATATATTGTTTTTGATTATTCAAAAATATTTTCAAATCATGATTTCTTTTATCCTGAACAACTACACCCGAATCGGAAAACAAACCCAGAGTTTCTTTTCTTCTTATTCTGTCCCAGATTATCATCTTTTTTGCCAGATCTTCTTTATTTACATTTATTATTTCGGAATTTCTGTTTATTTCATTTATGTCTTTTCTTATTTCATCATCATTTTTACCTATTTCACGCAATACATCAATGTATCTTTTCTGCGCATCATCATATTCAGCCTGCAGTTTTTTTATCTGTGCTTCTATATTTCTCAGCTGGCTTATTGTTACATTCTCATCTTTTTTAGCCTTATTTATTTCGCCGGAATTTTTATTTATTTTTTGGTTGTTCCGATTAATTTGTGTATTTATCTGTTTTATCCGGGCATTATTTTTATCTTTTTGATCAGTATACATAATTGAGAAAACAAGAATAAAAATAAATGCAACCTTAGTTTTTTTTCTCATATTATCTACCTCTTATAAAACTTAAGATATCTTCTTGTACTTGAGAAATTTACCACTGCCGTAATAAAGATTCCCAGTATAAATGACATTAAAAATAATGCTATGAGCTCACCTCTTGATGCCCTCGGCACAGCACTTGAATTTAATAAATTAATTCCCTGCAGTATAAAACCGTACACTTTTCTGAATATCAGGAAACCTCCCATTGAAGCAAGTCCGATTAAGAAAGATCCTTCAAGAAAATATGTAAGTCTGATAAAATTATTACTCACACCAATATGTGTAAGTGTTCCCACATCTTTTTTTCTTGCTTTTATTCCCACACTTGTCAGATTAAATATTAATATTACAGCAAATATGCCGATTCCTGCCAATCCGAATAACAGTATGTTGTCCAGACTTTTGTCAAATTTCAGCGAGTTTTGTATTGCTGTGGTTCTCATATCCAGTTCCTGTACTTCCGGATAAGATTTTATCGTATTTTTCAATTCCTCTACATTTGCATTTTTGGATACATACAGATAAAAACTATCACTCAATGGATTTTCCTGATCTGTCAGCTCCACCCCCAGTTCTTTTTGAAGCTTTTCCAAAGCTCTTTCTTTCGGCTCATATTTTATTGCTTTTATTCCCTTTGTGGAATTCAATTTCACTTGAAAATCCTGCAGCTCAGGCTCTGCCATAGTTTTTACATAAATTATTACCTGATTCGATACATCCAGCTTTGCCTTAAAATCATTCAGGTTATAAAAAAAGATCAATAGCACATCCAGCAGTGTAAAAACTACCATAAGTGATATTAATGAAGAGAAGAACATACCCTTTTCTTTGTTTACATTTCTAAACATTTCACTAATCGGATTCAACATCAGTCTTACCTCCATCTAAATCTATAACCCTTATTCTTTCGTCAAATAAATTTTCTTCTGAAGTAACTGCTATGACAGTAGTCCCTTCTTCATTTATTTTATAAAGATGTTTTAATAATTTTTCTTTATTATTTTTTTTCAGTTTTTCAAATACTTCGTCCAGAATGAGCAATTCCGGTTTCTTTGCCAGTTCTCTCGAAATTTCTACAAGAATTTTTTCCTGATAAGAAAGCTGTCCGATTTTCTGTTTTTTTATGTTTTCAAGATCAAAGTATGACAGTATTTCGTCTACACGCTCGTTTCTCTCTTTACTTTTCACTTTTAACAGATCAGTGGAAATTTTTATATTCTCATAAACGGTTCTGTCGTCCAAAAGCCATAAATCCTGATATACATATCCGATTTTTCTTCTTATTCTTGCCCTTTGAAAATTGAATTTCAATTTATTTAACTCTTTTTCTCCATAAAAAACTTTTCCTGAAGTAGGTCTGTCCATTAAATAAATAAAATGTAATACTGTTGATTTTCCTGATTTTCCTTTCAAATGTATAAATTCTCCGTCGGAAATCTCAAGATTCAGACCGTCTAATACTTCATATTCTGCATTCTTATATTTTTTATGAATATCTTCAAATTTAATCATGGTTACTCCTTATTAAATCTATTAATTTTATAAACTGCTGTTTTATTACTATAATTCAGAATCCTCTTTTTCTTTTTTTAGAAAATAAAATAAAAGTGATAATACAAAAAGCACCAGTGAAACTGCTATAGCTGCATAAATCCCCTGTGATGTGGCATATTTTAACCCTTCGCTGTCTCTTTCACTTCCTATTACCAGTACATTAAGCTGTATTGCCTGCTGTACAAGAAAAGCCATTTTCAGAAAAAATCCCTGTATTCCGAATAACAGACCTTCCACACTGACTTTATGCCTTCCTGAGATAGAAACTGCTATTTCACTGATCATTGCCTGCGGAAATATAAATGCCGCCCCGCTCAGACCTGTTCCGCAGATAAAGAATAATCCGTATGCCAAAAGACTATTTTGGCTGTCAATAAATAAAAGTCCGCTTCCTCCGAGAATAAGTATAATTATATCTGCCATAATTACTTTTTTATAAGAATATTTTTTTGACAGCTTATTTGTAATCGGAAAGCACAGGGCAGCAGAACCGAACAGTATTACCGAAATAAGGGTAATTATCTCCTTTGGCTTCTGCATTATACTTACCACATAATAATTTATCATTCCCCGCAGCAGGTTAAATCCTACAAAAAAGAAAAAAAATGCTGCAAAATAAATTACTATATCTTTTTTTAGTATATATTTAGACGACTCTTTAAATTTTACACTTTCTGTTATTTTATTATTGCTTATACTTTTCTCATCCAGAAAAAATATACATATATATATTCCCAGAACTGCAATTATACTCAATAACATAATCGTCAATCTCAAACCCTTTTCTGTGTTATTCCCGCCCAGCAAAGGTATCAGCAGTCCCGGCAGAACCATTGCTACAGCTGTAAAAACCAGCCTGAAAACCGACTGTACCGTAGACAGATCCAGTCTTTCCTCTTTACTGCCTGTTATATCAGGAATCAAAGCATTGTAAGGTCCGCCTACCATTGTATAAAAAATAAAAAACAGTCCGCCTACGATGGTAAGACTTATAAAAGTGGTCATTGTTGTAATTTTCACAGGAAAGAAAAACAAAACCATCGTAAAACCCAGCGGAAGCCCCCCTAATGCTATAAACGGAGTCCTCTTTCCCCGCTTTGAATTTGTTTTATCTGATAAATAACCTACCAATGGATCGGATACTGCATCAATGAATCTTGACAAGACAAGGGCCAGAGTTATCAGTCCGGCAGGCAGCAGGGGACTGAGCCCTGTTTCTTCCTTAGGCGGAAGATAATAATATGGAAGCCACTGATTAAACAGCTGATCCATTATAAAATATGAAACTCCCATACCGTATATCCAGTATTTTCCCTTACTTAGTCTGCTCTTCATTATCTTCATTCTCCAAAAATTTTCTTACTTCCTCAGTATATTCTGCTTTGTTATCTCCGTATATTTTTACATGTCCGCTGTTTTCAAATAATTTTAACGTAACATTTTTGTACTGTGCTATTTCATTATACTCTTCCATAAGCATTCCGTACGTAGTAGCCCTATCTTGTTTTGACTGCAGAAGAAGAGTCGGTATTCTTCGGAGTAAATATGAAAGTCTCATCTTATGGAGGTGCTTATGTACTCTAAGGTCAAATATTCTTGATACTACACTTGTTATAAATTTTGGAACTTTTCTTTTTCTTGCATCTTCTTTTATTCTTTTTCTTGAATTGGAAATAGGACTGTCCAATATTAATTTATCTACCTTCATTCCGCCTTTTCTTATTTTATCGTTGAAGAGCTTGGCTGCTATTGCAGAACCCATTCCGCCCTGAGAAAAACCGTAAAGGATAAACTCTTTTTTTCCGTATCTTTCTTTTAACATCTCCATTGTGTGAAGTATATCCTGCCCAAATCCGTATCCCATAAATGTCTTGGCTTCGTCTGATTTTCCCGAATTTCTTAAATCAGGAAGAAAAACACTGTATTCCTTATCCAGATTCAGACATCTTACAAGTTCGAGACATTGAAGAACCGCCAGTCTGTTTGCTCCTCTTCCGTGTGAAATTATCAATACTTTATCAGTACTCTCATTTTCTATAAACCATCCGAAAAGCTTTATTTTTTTGGAATTATATTCTGTTTCTTTATAGTTGAATCCATAATCCAAAGGATTGATTTTATCTTCTATATTATATTTCTGTCTGTCTTTTTTACTGTTATATATATCTTCAAGGGTTACCCTCGGATATTTTTCTATCTGGTTCAAAAAGTACTTTACTGCCAAATACGCTATTGCAAAGAAAAATATCATAAATATTATGTTTATTGCTATTACTATTCCCATTTGCTACCTCACTTTTATTATTGAATTCAATTTTTCTTTCCTCTTCAATATCAGTTCTTTTAATAAAAAACCGTTTTTCTCCGTTTTAACTTTTCTGTTATTTAATTTTTCTATATCTTTCCAGTTTGTATATATCTTTTCTTTTTTATTTATCTTTACCAATCTGTGAAGATGTTCTCTTCCCCTTTGGTTAAAGCCGAGTACTCTCACATATTCCGGTTCCGAATCCTGTATGTCCTTTTCTTTTATATCTAAAAGTACGTTCAAGATACTTCTTTTTATTCTGGAAACGGAAAAATTCCTGCTTTTCATATTGGCTGTAAAGCTGTTATATGTATTACTGCATGAAGCCTGACGAAAAAGTCTGTTCAAGAAGTCTTCGCTCATATCATATACCTTTTCCAGCTCCTTACGCTCACATGTAAGTATTTTATATCTGAACAGTTCATAAAGTCTGTCTTCTATACTGCTGTCTTCTTCCGCTTTACTCTTTATGATACTGTAGACTTCTTTGGGCATAACATTCCGATTTTCTGCAAGTCTGCCTTCCTTATATATTTTTCTTATATTTGAAGCACTTGTAATATTTTCTGTTATTTCCGTTTCATTGTAACCTGTACCTTTTCTTTCCACTATATAGGGCTTTATATGAAAACCTTTTTTTCTGATGGTTTTCATATACTCCATTGCCAGTATATTATTTGATAAGAAGAAATCCCCCATACCAAATTCCGCCAGTGCTTTATGGTGTGAAACAGAATAACTCTCACCATTTTTCAAATATTTTTTTAAAAGTCTAGCATATGAATCTGTGTTTTGTATTTGAATAACCTCATTTAATTTATTGATATCCCCGGTTTCAGCACCGAAAATCTGAATATCCGCTTCCATATATTCCAGTATTTTCAGAGCCTCCCTGCAAAAAACCTCTGCATTTTGCAGGGAATAATACAAAGGAAGCTCTACTACCAGATCTATGCCGTTATTCAGCGCTACTTCCGTTTTTTCCCATTTATCTATAAAAGAAAACTCACCTCTCTGGACAAAATCACCGCTAACTACTGTCATTACCAGCTTTGGACTATATTTTTCCGTTTCTTCTATCTGGTATAAATGTCCGTTATGAAAAGGATTGTATTCTGCCACTATTCCTGCTCTCATACCCTAAAATCACCTTAAATATTATAACATATTATCAGAGCTTTTGACAGTTTAAATTGAAAAAATCAGCCAAAAAGAGTATAATAGCTTATAAGTTTTATGAAATTATTTTTTAGTTAGGAGAAAATATGGAAAAAGGTATGACTTTTACTTCCCTTGTATTAGGTGTTGCCGGAGCGGTTTTTATTTCAGCAAGTTCATTTTATGTCGTTTTAAAATACGGAGCTCTGCCATGGCCTACTATAATGGCTGCACTTGTATCA
Organism: Fusobacteriales bacterium; assembly: GCA_031285605.1. Classification (GTDB taxonomy): domain Bacteria; phylum Fusobacteriota; class Fusobacteriia; order Fusobacteriales; family Leptotrichiaceae; genus Sebaldella. The sequence goes on from JAITVW010000192.1 coordinate 7,129, forward strand.
ATGTTTTTTCTTTCGCTTTTCGGAAAGAGAAGCAAAAATGAAATAAACGTTACTCATACTATAATGAGTGCAGGTTCTATGGTTGCCGGCGGTGTAGCCTTTACTGTCCCCGCATATATCCTTCTGGGAGGCGATGTAAATGACATTGACCCTGTAATTCTGCTTATTACCATACTTATAGGGAGTGTTCTCGGAGCTTTGCTTTCATTTATGATAAGAAGAAAACTAATTGATGACAGCTCTCTTGAATTTCCCATCGGGACAGCGGCATATGAACTTGTCAATAACGGAAATGACAAAAAAAACATGCTTTATGTGCTTTTAGGTTCTTTATTCAGCGGAATTCCTTCAGTATTCAGGGATATTTCTTTCAGACCGGGAAAAGCACCCTTTATACCCACTACCTATGTATTCAGAGACGGTTTAATTTCATTTTATGTTTCTCCGCTTCTGGTAGGAATCGGCTATATATTAGGATTTTTAAATACTTCCACATGGCTTTTAGGGGGAGCTCTCACATATTGGGTAGCAAGACCCTATGCTCTGAAAAACGGCTTAAACGACTTTGATGTCATGAAAAACAGCTTTGGAATGGGTTTTATTATTGGAATAGGACTTTCTATAATAATCAAAATAGTATTTTTTAATAAAAATAATTCAAAAATAAAAAGTTTAAAATTTCATATTATTTTTACAGCACTTATTTTTATGGCAGTACTTACTTTTGTTTATAAGCTTCCTGTGTTTTTTGCACTGCTTGTTATTCTTATCACGGTTATTTCAGCAGTTATAGCAGGATATACTACCGGAAAAACCGGGGTCAATCCCATGGAAATCTATGCCATAATTACTATACTGGCAGTTACTTTCCTGAATTCTTTTTTTAATACATTCAGTATTGACAACACTGTCTTTGGTGTAATTTTCAAAGGCAAAATACCGGAACTTATCTTATTTCTGCTGGCATGTATTGTTTCTGTGGCCTGCGGTCTTGCCGGAGATGTTCTTAATGACTTCAAAGCCGGAAGCAAGCTGAAAACAAATCCTTATGCACAGCTTGCCGGGGAAATTATCGGTGCAGTAGTAAGTTCATTTGTTATTACATTTTTATTCTTTGTATTTTTCAGAGTTTATAAAAATATAGGACCCTCTGCTTCAAACCCTGACCTTATTGTTTTTCAGGCTTCAATTATTTCTTCAATAGTAAAAGGTATTCCTTTTATGAATATTTTTCTGATCGGAATAGGTGCCGGATTTGTGCTTAATTTGCTGAGACTTCCTGTTTTGACATTCGGTATAGGTATATATCTTCCTATAGCACTTACTATTCCTGTATTTTTAGGCGGTTTTATCAGTTTTCTTTTCTCTGTATTTCCGAAAAAACCGGCTGACAGCGCTCTGTTTTTTGCAAACGGTCTTATGGCAGGAGAAGCAGTGATAGGAGTTATAATATCAATAATCGCATACATTAAACTTTTTTATTAGGAGATGAAAATATGATTTTAGCCTTTGATGTAGGTAATACACACATAGTTCCCGTATTTTTTGATGACTACGGAAACATAGTAGAGAGTTTCAGAATCCCTACGAACCTTATTATGACGGAAGATACTCTTTTCGGGATTTTGAAATCACTTACGGAATATAAAAATATAAATCTTAATGAGGTTCATAAAGTAATTATTTCATCGGTTGTTCCTCATCTAAATGAAATTTTTGCATACCTCAGTCAGAAATACTTTAGTGTAGCTCCGGTAGTTGTCACACTGAACAAAATTAAGGATGAAATAATA
>JAITVW010000221.1 GCA_031285605.1 Fusobacteriales bacterium
TAGCAATGGAGCAGGGGATTACATATTTTGACCATGCAGATATCTACGGGGACGGAAAATCAGAGGAATTATTTGGGCAGGCTGTAAAAAATCTTGGTTTAAAAAGGGACGAGATAATATTACAGACCAAATGCGGAATTAGAAAGGGATTGTTTGATTTCTCCAAGGAGCATATAATTTCATCTGTGGAAAAAAGTCTGAAAAGACTTCAGACAGATTATGTGGATGTTCTGCTTCTTCACAGACCGGATACTCTTGTAGAGCCGGAAGAAGTAGCGAAAGCTTTTGATACTCTGCATCAAAGCGGAAAGGTAAAGTATTTCGGAGTAAGCAACCATAATCCTTATCAGATAGAACTGCTTCAAAAATTTTTGAAACATAAAATATTGATAAATCAGATGCAGTTTGGAATAATGCATACAGTCATGATAGATGCGGGAATAAATGTAAATATGTATAATAATGACTCTGTTATGAGAGACGGAGGTACACTTGATTACTGCAGGCTGAAAGACATTACAATACAGGCATGGTCTCCATATCAATATGGTTTTTTTGAAGGAGTATTTCTGGATAATGAAAAATTTTCTACGCTGAATAATGTAATAGACAGAATTGCCAAAGAAAAAGGGGTTTCGAATGTAGCAATAGCAACAGCATGGATCTTAAGACATCCGGCAAAAATGCAGGTAGTAGTGGGGACTATGAATAAAGAGAGACTAAAAGCAATAGCAAAAGCAAGCAATATAGAATTAAGCCGTGAAGAGTGGTATGAAATTTATACAGCGGCAGGACATGTTTTACCGTAATAATAAAATTGCAGGAAAATTGTTTTTCTGATAAGAATGACGGAATAATTTCAGAATTTAATAATTTATAAAAAATAAGATTTAGCTGTGAAGTTTTCTTTTATAGAATACTTTGTAACTCAAATCTTATTTTTTATTATCTGAAGTCTAAATTTTTTCGTTATCATCTCTCAGTTCAGTAAGAAGCTCAAGAACTAGTCTGTTTTTTTTAATATCTTTGAAAAAAAAGTTCTCATCAACATTCTCTACGGCAGGAATAGCAGCATAGATAGCCTCGGTTCCTTTGTGTGTAATGATAATTACATTGGCTCTGGTATCTTTAGGGTGTGGTTTTCTTGTAATATAATTATTTTTTTCAAGAAGCCTTAATACACTTGAAACAGTCATAACATCAATAGATGAAAAATCGGAAATTTCTTTTTGAGTGGCAGTTATATCATTTTCGCTTAATTCTTGTATGGTAGCGAGAATGACAAACTGAGTATGTGTGATTCCGATTTTACTAAGTGCTTCCTTGACCCTTCGCTGCCATAGGACGGAAACTCTCCAGAAGACAAGTCCTACACTCTGTTCACTATTATCAAATTTAGAAGTTTTCATATTTTTATCCTTTACTTGAAAGTTTTATTAATTTCTCCATACTGTCAGGTATATCTACAGTAAAGCTTTCTCCTATCTGTTCTGCTACCATATCGGCATTTTCACCTTTTATTATAACAGAATGTCTTAGAAAAAATCTATCATTTGTTTTCTTTTCAATAAAATGACCAACTATAATACTGACATTCAGAGGCTCAATAACCGTTTCATCAATAAAACATTTCTTTTCTTTCACAACTGTAAGTGTGAAGTTCATTGGATACTGTCCTTTCATTGTCATTATTCCTTTTGTACCGGTCGCAAAATCACCTTCAATACTTATAGATTCTACCTCTTCATCCCATAATTTCCAGTTTTTTACATTTGAATACAAATCCCATAGTCTGTCTATATCAATATTGCATTCTTTCTCATGAATATAAGTCCACATTTTCTTTCCTCCTAGTTTAATAAGTATAATTATAATAAGTTAACTTATTATAATTATATAAAATTTCAAATAAATAGTCAAGAAAAAACTGAAATGTGAAAGAAAAAGACTACAAAAAGAGCTCATGAAAGAGCTTGAAAAATTACTGTTTACGATAAGTCTGAATGGATTTCCGGAGGGGCTGTACATTGAGTCTTTAATATTAACTGGAATAAAATACTGAAAAAAACGGCAGCATGGATAAAATACTGGCAAAACCTTATCAGGACATACGTCCGAAGGTTTAGAAATAATAAAGTTCTGACATAAAGTACTGAAAGTGATATAATGAATCATAGGGCTAAAAATGCCTTCTGTAAGTATCAACAGAAAATTTTTAGGAGGTACAAATTATGGAAGATAACAAGAAGAAGGGAATACTGGTTTTTACCAAGTATAGTCCGTATTCGGCAGCGGATATCAGAATTGAGAATCATAAGGGAGAAGAGTACAAAACACTCAGAGTAGTTTCTTTATGCAGATGCGGTCACTCTAAAAATAAACCTTTTTGTGACGGAACGCATGGAAGGATAGGATTTGACAATGAGAGAAAAGAAGAGAAAAAACATGGTTCAAAAGCTTACAAAGGAATGAAAATAACTGTTTTTTATGACAGGTATCTTTGTAAGCATATAGGAAAATGTACACAAGGTCTGCCGGAAGTTTTTGATGCCAAAAGAACACCGTGGATAATTCCGGATCAGACACAGGATGTGGAAAAACTTATTGAAGTAATAAGGAAATGTCCTTCCGGTGCTTTGTCATATTCAATTGAAGATGGGAAGAGAGAAACTGAATATAGTAATGTACAAAAAATAAGAATAGAAAAAAACGGATCAATAAATATTTCGGGCGGGATAAAGCTTATCGATGATAATGATTCCGAAAGTATACTGGATAGTAAAGAGCATTACTCATTATGCAGATGTGGTGCTTCAAAGCACAAACCTTTCTGCGACGGAACTCATTATGACATTGAATTCAGCGGGGAGAATAGTTAAAAATCAGATTTATAAATAAAAAAATCCGGCTTTTTTTAATAGCTTTGTAAATTAGAAATACATTTTGATAGAAATAAAAATTCCCGGCTATAAAATTCCGGGAATTTATAATATTAAATTAGTTTTGCTTCAAAAATTCATCTATAGCCTTAGCAGCTTTTTTACCGGCACCCATTGCAAGGATAACCGTAGCAGCACCTGTAACTGCATCTCCGCCGGCATAAACTCTGTCTTTTGTGGTTTTTCCGGTTTCTTCATCTGCAATTATACATTTCCATCTGTTTAACTCCAGTTCTGGTGTAGTACGTGATATAAGAGGATTAGGTGAAGTACCTATTGACATTATAACAGTGTCTACATCAAGGATAAATTCAGAACCCGGAACTTCTACCGGTCTTCTTCTTCCGCTGTCGTCAGGTTCTCCAAGTTCCATTTTTATGCATTTCATTCCGTTTACCCATCCTGATTCATCAGCAAGAATCTCTACAGGATTATTCAGAAATAAAAATTTAATTCCTTCTTCTTTGGCATGCTCTAATTCCTCTGCTCTTGCAGGGCATTCCTCTTCAGATCTTCTGTATACAATATATACTTCTGATCCAAGTCTTAATGCTGTTCTGGCAGCATCCATGGCAACGTTTCCGGCACCGACAACAGCAACTTTTTTACCAAGCTTTATAGGTGTTTTATAGCTTTTATCAAAGGCTTTCATCAGGTTACTTCTTGTAAGAAGCTCATTTGCCGACAAAACTCCGTTTGAATTTTCTCCTTTTATATGCATGAAATTCGGCAATCCTGCTCCAGAAGCAATATAAACAGCTTCAAAGCCTTCTTTTTCCAACATATCATCTATAGTAAGAGTTTTCCCGACTACAATGTCAGTTTCTATCTTAACTCCAAGATCTATAACACCTTGTATCTCAGACTTTACCACCTGTTCTTTAGGAAGTCTGAATTCCGGAATTCCATAAACAAGAACTCCTCCCGGTTCATGAAGAGCTTCAAAAACAGTAACATCATAACCGCTTTTGGCAAGATCGCCGGCACATGCTATACCAGAAGGCCCGCTTCCGATTATAGCTACTTTCTTTCCGTTTTTCACTATTTTAGACGGAAAAGTAATATTTTTTTCTCTCACATAATCTGCAACAAATCTTTCAAGTCTTCCAATACCGACAGGTTCATTTTTAATTCCGACAACACAGCTTCCTTCACATTGATCTTCCTGCGGGCACACTCTTCCGCATACGGCGGGAAGTGCATTTGTTTCAAGAATAATTTCAGCAGCCTTTTCAAAATTTCCGGCTTTTACTTCCATAATAAACTGTGGTATTTGTACATTTACCGGACAGTTATCCACGCAACGGGGATTTTTACAGTTCAGACATCTTGTAGCTTCCTGCATTGCCAGTTCTTTTGTGTATCCAAGACTTACTTCACTGAAATTTTTCACTCTTTCTTCGGCAGGCTGAACAATGTCTTCGGTTTTTTTCTTTTTATCAAATGGTACATCAATTTTCATAGAATCACAACCGCAGCCTTCTCTGTGATGTGTTCCTTTTTCTTCCTGTTTAAGCTGTATTCTTCCTTCTACAGTCTTGTACATAGTTTGTCTTCTTAATGCTTCGTCAAAATTAACTTTATGGGCGTCAAACTCAGGTCCGTCAACACAGGCGAATCTTACTTCCCCGCCTACGGTAACTCTGCAGGCACCGCACATACCGGTACCGTCTACCATTATAGGATTCAAACTGACTATAGTAGGTATATCAAGCTCCTTAGTCAGGATTGATACGAATTTCATCATGATCATAGGTCCTATGGCTACAACTACATCATATTTTTTTCCCTGAGCCTGAACAAGATCTTTTAAAACATCAGTAACGAGTCCTTTATGTCCGTATGAACCGTCATCAGTAGTCACATAAACATTTTTTGCTGTTTTTTTCATCTCTTCTTCCATAATGACTGCTTCTTTACTTTTAGCACCTATTATAACATCCACATTTACCCCGTTTTCATGAAGCCATTTTACCTGTGGATAAACAGGAGCTGTTCCAAGCCCTCCGGCAATAAAAAGAATATTTTTCTTTTTCAGCTCATCTATATTTTCGTGTATGAAATCGGAAGGATTTCCTAAAGGACCGACAAAGTCATGAAAATAATCTCCTACTTCATAATCATATAATTCTCTCGTGGAATTTCCAATAGTTTGGATGACTATTGTAACAAGTCCTTTTTCTCTGTCATAGTCACAGATAGTAAGAGGAATTCTCTCACCTTTCTCGTCTGCTATAAGTATTATAAACTGTCCGGGTTCCGCTGACCGGGCAACTCTGGGAGCCTTAATATCCATAAGGAATATTGAAGGAGCCAATATTCTTTTTTCGACTATCTTATACATATTTCTCTACACCATCTTCCGTTATTGATTTTATATTGAAAAAAATTTAAATATATAAAACTAAACATTGATATCAGTATGATTAATTTTATATATTTATATATTTTGTTTGATAATTTTTTTTATTTGCTGAATTATTTTTCAATATATATAAATTATATCTGATTTTCAGCAATTGTCAATTAAAAATGTTATATTTTGAAAAAAATTTTTGATAATTTTTGAAAATATAAATAAATCACTGTATTTTATTGTGTTTTGTATTAATTTTTACATATCTGTTTTTGGGAATTGATAAAATAAAAGCAGATATTGTTTTTGATAATATCTGCATATGAAATTAAAGATTTAGATTATCAAGATTTTCAAAAAAAGTTTATTTGAGTTTTTTCAATATGCTTTTCACATATTCCAGATATAAAAAGGTTTCCATTAACAGAAGTCTTACTGACAGAAAGTTCATCAGATAATATTTTTTCGCTTATTATCTGGTTGGAGACATATTCATTATTTAGTATTTTATCTTTTATATAATTATATGACGAAATTCTTAAATCGGTCTTCATAAAATTACCTTCTGATTATAGTTAAAATTATTACAGAAAAAGTTCTGTTTGTCAAATTAATTCTTTTGTTTGGCTGTTTAAGTAATTTTATAAGGCAGGATATGTTTTTATTTTACGGTATTATAGTACCGGAAATATAAAGTTTTTCGGTAAAAAGTAAAAAAAATAATGAAAAAAATAAGAAAATGTAGTATAATGTATGTTACTTGGGAGTGTCAAGGTTTCGACAGGGTAAAAAGGTTACTGTCAGCAGGTAAGCGGGAGCTTTAAAATCCAACCAAACAATAATCGGAAACGATAATTACGCATTAGCTGCCTAATAAGGCGGCTCACCCTGACTAGAGATGCTGTTGCTCTTATCAGCGGTGTCATTTTTAACAGCTTACTCTTTCCGATGTCTATAACGGAAGAGGAAATTTTATAGACTCGCTTTGTGACTTTTGTTTGTTTAATATCACACTGTTAAAAATGATAAACAGACTAAACCTGTAGAAGACGGTAGTCGGCTTTTACTTTGGACGCGGGTTCAATTCCCGCCACTTCCACCAACCTTATCACGGTCCGCAAGTCCAAAAAATTTTAGTTTAATATTAATGTTTTCTTTATGAATAATAATTTCTTCAACGAATGTTTGAAGAATTTGTTTTTTTATAGATATGTTTTTATTTTCTAAACCATCAACCAACTTTTTTATGTAGACTTTGATTTTACTGATGTCTATATTGTTTCCTCGCCTTAAATTTTCTTGTTCTCATCTTTTATCATTTCACTAAATAGTTTACATCCATAATAATTTTTTTTATATTATAAGTTATCCCTTATTGTTTATTTGTAAGCAGAGTATAGTAGTTAAATTTCAATTAACCTAATTAAATTTTTAAAAATACATATTATTTCTAAATAATAAATCTTAAAAACTCTAACTAAATCAGTTTTATTTTTTTATTATTTGTGTGATATAATGAGAAAAAACTAAAAGGAGTTAATATATGAGAGCTTATAAATTAAGAGTTACACTTTTAGATACACATATACCGGTTTGGCGGGAAATAGTTGTGCCTGTAGATATAACATTTGATGAGTTACATGTAATATTGCAATATATAATGGGATGGTATAATTGTCATTTGTATGAGTTTAAAATAGGAGATATAGAAGTGACTGTGGATGAAGAAGCTTTGGATGAAATTAGATATTTTAAAACTATTGAAGGGATGAAAAAATTGGCAGAATTAAGAAAAAGCAGATTTTTTGTTGATAGAACCAAAACTTTGAAAGAAGTTAATGAGTTTATCGAAGAATATTTTGATAATAATAAAATAATAGATTACACTTATGACTTTGGAGATGACTGGAAGCATGAAATAAATGTTTTAGAAAAAATAGAGAATTATCCGCATAAGTACCCACAAGTATTAAAATTTAAAGGGAATTGTCCGCCGGAAGATTGTGGAGGAATAAGAGGGTATGAAGAATTTCTGAAAATAATTAATAATAAATCTCATGCTGACTATGAAGAAAATATATTATGGGCTGAGGGGCAAGGTTATGAAAATTATGATATAGATGAGATTAATATGGCTTTGGAAGAAGTATTTGAGGGAATTGAAGGATGAGAAAAAGTATAATCTCATAAATATAAAGAAAGGAAATTGTTAAAAAAATATAATTTTAAAAAAATTTAGGTAAGTCGTTTCATAAAAAATAAAGAGGGTGATGATGTGTATTTAAAAAAGATAGTTCTTGAAAATTTCAGAAAGTTTCAAAATGAAGACAATGTAGTCAAATTTATTGAAGCCGAAAATTATATGAAGGATAAAGAAAAGGAAACAATAAATATAGCACCTAAAACAACAATTATAGTTGGAAAAAATAATACTGGAAAATCGACAATTATAGAAGCTTTGAGAAAGTTGATTAAAGAACCAAATTTTAAATTTAGTGATTTTAATTTTGGATATTTAAAAAAGATACTAGATTCATATGTAGGAAAGGATTTTAAAGAAGAAGAAATAGAATTACCATATTTAAAGTTTATAATAACTATTGGTGTAAGTAATAGCAATGAGGATTTATTAACTAATATAGTATCATTTATGTCAATAGATGATGTAGATAAATCAGAAGTTGATATAATTATTAAATGGGAAGTTGAAGATAAAGATATATTTGTTAAAGATTTAGAAGACATTCTTCAAGAAGAACCAGAAAATAGAAAATTCGAAAAATTTATAAAATTAATTGAAAAACCTTACTTTAAAATTTTTTATTACAATTCAAATGACGTGAAAATAAAAGAATTTCCATTAAAAAATTTAATGGAATTAACAGTTATAAAAGCAAATAATGTGAACAGTAATAAGTGCTTATCAGAAGCATTTGGAAAAATTATTGATTATAGATATAAAGCCATAGAAAAAAATGGAGAAATAAAACCAAATATTATTGATGCTG
>JAITVW010000226.1 GCA_031285605.1 Fusobacteriales bacterium
GAACTACCTATCATTTGTTTTTATGAGGCTTGCGCCTCATTTGAAAAGAAACTGTGAAAATTATCGAAAACCCTAATAAAAAAGCTACCTAATTTCTTTTTTATTTTTTTCTTAATTTACAGTCCCGTGGGCTCCGGAGCCTTAAACGCTAAATCAATTTCTATGTCTTCTAACACTTTAAATGTTACTCCGTTGACTACTTTAAAATAAACCGTTTTATTATCTTCTTTTATACAAAATAAATAATCGTCTCTTTCATTGCAACACCTTTCACATCAAATTATTTTTAGTAACTTATTTATTATTTAAAATTCAACACAAAATTATGATACTCTCATAATTTTGTGTAATTTCTAGATAATTTAATAAAATTGATCTGGATAAGAATTTTTTCTCTTTAACAAACACAATGTCATTTGTATATAAAAATAAATCCGGTTATATCAGTTTTTTTTATTAAAAATTAAAAGTATAACCAAGAACTCTTTTATCGTTAAGTGTTCCTGATATCCTATAAAATCTGATATTCCGTTTTAAAATAACTATTCTTCAAATATTATTTTATTCATTAAATAAAATGAATTTTATTTTTTATTCACAATTTTGATTTTTTATACTACAATTCGTATTGTAGTAAAAACAGAAGTTACACTTATACATATTTATATATTGCAAATACTTCTTTAACAAACAATCTTACATAACCGTTTGTTCTATTAAAAAAAAGAGCTCTTCTGCTCTTTTATAAGGCTCATTTCTATTAATATTACATCTATAAACATTAAAATTTTTCCAATAACCCCGTAATCATACAAGGAAATGAGTTCTTTTATGAACTAATGATATCAATGTTTTCTTAGTTTATTATTATTTTTTTCTTTTATTATCATAATATTTTTATATTTTATATAATTTTATATCTTAATCAAATATATAATTTATTTTAAAAATTAAGTTTACTAATACATATTTACATGTTATAATTTTTAAAATACCTAAGGAAAAAAGGAGAATCAAATGATAATTATATTTGGAACAAAAAATATTACGAAGAATTATGGGGTAACTAATAAAATAGAATGTCCACATTGTCATAATACTGAATTCTGGCATTATTTGAAAACAGGACTATGGTTCACACTATTCTGGATTCCTATTTTCCCTTTAGGCAGCTCTAAGCATTTTCTTGTCTGCCCTATTTGCAATGTTAATATTGCTTTGAATGGTTCTGACAGAGAAAAATACAGAAAACTTGCAGAATTAAACCAAAAATTTACCGACGGAAAGATTTCTGAGGAAGAATACAGAGAACTTTCAAATGATATTCAGGAATAAATTTTTAAAATAATGACTTTGAATTCTTATTTTCAAGGTCATTATTCCATTAATAATTATTTATTCTGCCAAAGCAACATCCTCAAAGCTTGATTTATATTTCTTAGTATAAACTGAAATTGTTGTATTACATATGACGGGAAAGGGAAAGATGTTTATGTGGTTCTGAATAAAGGCAGAGATTTTAAAGAGATGTATTGTCTGTTATTTATACCATCCGTAAAATAATAGTTAAAAATAAATATATCAAAACTATAGAAACTTATTGCTTTACATTAATGATAATTTACGTTATAATGAATCAGCTAAAATATAAATATTTGCGGGAGGAATAAATATGAAAAATATAATCTTAATTACAGCTTTATTGGCAGGTTTAGCATCTTGCAGTTCTGTTGCCACTGATAAGACCAATCAGGCTGATTATAACAGAGGATATAATAAAAACTGCAACTATCAATACGGAGAAGACAGCAGCAATAAGTCCAATTGCAGTGCTGATACATTCTAATACCCCGGTTTGTCTATGTCCGGAATTGGGAAGTAAGTGTGGGTATTTTGATATTATTCCATAATTATTTCACATGTAAAACAGATAAATTTAATTGATATAAAAAACAGAGGAGCTGTTATTCAGCCCTTCTGTTTTTTATATACTTTCAATGCTTCTTTCAGCACTTTCATTCCATTTTCTATTTCTGTCAGATTATGTGTACAAAATGAAAATCTTCCTTCCCTGAGTCCTTTATTCGGTGTCGAATAAAATCCCGGTCCCGGAGCAAACATTAAAGTCTGGTTTTCATGTCTGAATTCTGTAAGAAGCCATATTACAAAATCTTCTATATTATCCACAGGAAGTTCTGCAAATATGTAAAAAGCACTGTCAGGCTTATAACATGTCACTCCCTCTATCTCATTCAGATGATTATATAAAAGATCCCTTCTTACTTTATACTCCAGTTTTACTTCGCTTAAATAAGTATCAATGGTATTAATCAGATTTGCACTTGCAAACTGTTCTATAGTAGAAACAGAAAGCCTTGCCTGACACAATTTCAGCGCCAGATTTATAAAATCTTTATTTTTAGATGCTATAACACCGATTCTTGCACCGCATGCACTGTAGTGTTTTGAAATACTGTCTATTAATATTACCCTGTCTTCTACGCCTTCCATATTTAGAAATGATTTATATTCTATATCATCATAAATAAACTGTCTGTAAACTTCGTCAGATATTATAAATAAATCATGCTTCTGTGCAATTTCTACTATCATTTTCATTTCCTTCAGAGTAAGTACTGTTCCTGTGGGATTACTCGGATTAGAAAACATTATTGCCTTTGTTCTGGGCGTTATGAGCTTTTCTATCTCTTCTTTTTCAGGAAGATGATAATTATTTTCCAGTTTAGTCTCTATAGGAACCAGCTTTGCGTCTGCTGATCTCAGAAAACTCTCATAATTAGAATAATAAGGTTCCGGAACCAAAACTTCTTCTCCGGGATTACAAATACTGGCCAGCGTAAACATAAGCGCTTCACTTCCGCCGTGAGTAATAAGCATATCCTGAGGATCCAGATTTATTCCCATTTTATGATAAGATTTTGAAAAAGTTTCCAATAATTCGTTTATTCCTCTGGAATTGGCATATTTTATTATTTTTTCTTTATAGTTATGTAGTCCTTCAAAAAAGGAATCCGGAGTCTGGACATCCGGCTGTCCTATGTGCAGTTGATATACCTTTACACCGTTTTTCATAGCTTCGTCTGCATAAGGAACCAGTTTTCTTATCGGAGAGTACTGCATACTTAATATTCTTTGCGAAAACTTCATTTTATCCTCCTAAACATTTAAATATTATATTATATTTTATCTCTTAAACAAAAAAATAGCAAGAAGTATTTCCTGCTATCGAAAAAAATTTACTTTTTATATTTTTCATTAAGTGCTTTCAAAACAGCAAATGTTTCGGCATCCATAATTCCATCGTATTTATCCTGTCTGAAATGAAACTGAAATGCTGTTACTACATTCTTTGTCTGCTCGTCATATACTTTGCTTACAGCTATTCCGTATCCGAATTTTCTTAGTTCTTTCTGGACTTCTTCAGGAGTTATCCTGTTATCAAAAACATCTTTATATTTTTCTTTGTCTGTTTCATCATACCACATTCCTATTCCATAATCTTTATACAGCTCCTTCCAGGGAAAAAACGGTCCCGGATCCTGCTTTCTCTGCGGTGCAATATCGGAATGCCCCAGTATATTCTGTGGTTCCACTTCATACCGTTTTATTAAATCCTGTACTAAAACAGCAGTTTTATGTATCTGCCATGAAGGATACCGGTAAAATTCCATTTTCCCATCTTTCAGAATAAAACCATTATTCACTATTTCTATTCCTATGGAATTATCATTCAGATTAGAAAAATTTCCCCAGCTGCTGACTCCTGCATGCCATGCTCTTTTACTTTCATCCACAAGATAATATATAGGATCATTCTTTCTGTCGGTAATCAGATAATGCGAGCTTACATCTTTATTTGTCAGAAGATCTATTGATCTTTCCCTGTCAGAAACCGTATAATGCAGAATTATAAATCTTTGTCTGAAATTCTGACCTTTGGAATTATAATTTATTCCGTTTACACGTTCACTTCCCGAGCTTGTATTTATTATCCTGTTGCCCTTTTCTGTTACAGATGTACATCCGGCCAATATCAGAAAAATGTTAAGCAGTAAGATTGTTTTTTTCAGTATTATTTTCATTTTTCTCCCCCTTTTTTTCTGTTTTTTCTTCCTTTATTTTTCCAAAAAAGAAAAATATATAAAGAATGTATACTGCTGCTGTGATAATTTTCAGATAAGGAGCAAATGAATTATCAAATTCTATAAAAACCAGAACTGCTGCTGCTATATTTAATATACCTGCTGTTCTCAGCAGAAAGTTTTTAAAATCTGATAAAAAAAAGAAAAAATATACACTTACAAATAAATAAGCTAATCTGACTGCTCCTGTAACAGTAGGAAAAACAACTCCTTCTGTAACCATATCGTTATATTCAAGAAATATCTGTACATTCATTCTGTCCAAATCTATCAGAACTAAAAAAATTAAAAAAAGAAATATTACAAAATTCCTTTTTTTCAAATTCAGATATAAAAAAATCCAAAAAGCCAGATCTGATATAAGTATTCCCATGTTCAAAAAAATAAGTCTTTTTACTGTAAAATCATGTGTGTTAATCTTTAAATAAGCTAAATTCGCCATAATTAAAAATATTGCTATAAGAATTCCCGTTAGTTTTTTCATATCACACTCTCTTTTGTTTTTATTAATATTATAGCTAAATGAAATGTAAAATGCAATTCTTAAGTTTTTTTACAGATAAGCCAGGATTCTATGCTTAAATAAAAAAAGAAGAAAAACTATGAAAAATTAAAAATATTGTTTTAAATGCCAAAAATACGACGTATATAACTTTTCAGATCTCTTGTATTCATGCCGGAACAAAATCGAAATTATTCACGTTTCCTGATAAAATTATTACATAATAAAACCAGCGGAGGTAAAATTATGTTTATTGGAGAATTATTGAAACTGATACTTCAGGGATCATTCCTTATTATACTGGCATGGGTCGGGCATGTATATTTCAGCGATGATATAAAAAGCAGCAAGTATCCCAAAATAATAACTATATTATTGAATATATTAAAATAAATTTACAGGAGGAAAATATGATTATTGATTACCGTAAACTTGAACAGGAAACTGTAGAAATGTTGGAAAATAATAAAAACTGGGTTCTTTCCACTTCATTTATCGACAAAATAACTTCAAGAAGTATGAGCATTGTACACATAGGAACGGATATTTATTTCCAGACCAACAAAAAATATACAAAATACATACAAATGACGAAAAACCCCAATGTTACTCTTTGCACAGGCAATATTTCCATTGAGGGAACTGCAAAAGAGATCGGCAGCTGGAAAGACGAAAAAAACAAAGACATAATGGAGCTGTATAAATCTAAACACCTGTCTTCATACAGCAGATATGGCGGCTTAGACGGTCAGGTTGTTTTTAAAATTACACCGAAAAAAGTTTCTTACTGGAAATATTCATCTGCTGATGGTGAGCCATACAGAGAAATATTTCATATTGACAGAAAAATGGCAGAAAGAATAGAATTTTAAATTTCTTTTATTATTTCTCTGTATATGAAAAAGGAGTTGCTGTTATGGCAACTCCTACTATAAATTAAAATGATCCGGTATAATCAATAAAACTGTTTAACCAGTCTATATATTCCACAGGCTCTTCTGTCAGCGCATCCATAATCTGTCTGTAGTTTTCATCATCTCTGTAAATATTTAATATTACAGGAAGTATCTTAAACGCTGCCGGATCAGAAAATACTTTTCTGTTAATCAGAAGGTACACCAGTTCCTCTATTTTTTTCAAAAGCTGAGGCTGGAATTTTGCAATGTTATATAATATAGACACTAAGTCAAATTTATAACTTATATTTGTCGGATTATTCATTATGAGATTAAACTGATTATAGAATAATCTTTCAAATGTCCATGGAATAAAGTGATTTGTATCATTAAGATTTAGAGATATTCTAAATTTTTCTCCCTGAGACAGCAGATATTCCATATCTTCTTTTTTAATGTCCGGAATTCTGATAAATCTGTTAAAGTATGCATTTAAATTTACGAATGTTCTGCTTATTACTTCATTTAAGTTTTCTCTGTTTACTTCTCCCGAGAATAACTCATATTTTTCAAAATTCTGGCAGTCGGCAAGATACATTTTTATATTATATGACTTTCCGTTGTTATTGCCGCTCTTGGAAATTATCTCTCCATATATTATGTAATCAAGCATATTATTCAGTTCTTTAATTTTTTTGATATATTCCATGCTTATATGATCATTAAATATTATCAGATCCTGATCTGTATAGTTAATTACCATATGATTATCAATACCTGTATTCATCATTAATACCTCATTTATATAAAGAGGTATCCCAAGCAGAAGCTTTTCTTCAGGGCTGTCATCTTTTTGATCACTCATTAGATTGGCCAGCGGAAGAATCAAAATGCTCGGCGACTGCTTCTTTTTATTTTTGAAATACCAGTTCGGCATTTTTAGGTTATAATACCATATCGGTGACTTTATCAGGAATGACCTGTTTTTTAATTTCAGATCCTTTCTGTTCTCTATCTCAAGTCTTACTCCATTTAACAGATTTTCATATTTTATGAAGCTGTCCCCAAAATTTTCCCATTTAAAAGCACTTATAAATTTCAACAAATTCAGACCATTTATATAATCATGTGTTTTATAAAACATCTGAAGTATGTTCATTGTTGCATATGGACCGTGTGTTTCCGGATTAAATACCGGAAGAACTATTTTCTTTACTTCATCATAATATTCTTCTTTTACATAAGCACTGGATACAAATGACACAGCTTCATCGCTTTGTTTTGATTCCTCCAAAGCTCTTGTAAATAAAGCATTTGCCTTTGGCACATTACGTTCCTTCAGCTTTATGCTTCCCAAATACAGCTTTGCTCTCCAGCTGTTCGGTAATTCTGATATTTCTTCAAATATTTCCACATATTTTTTATTTTCTTTTTCTATCTGTGCTTTTTCCAGCAAAATTGATAATACATTCAATATATTCGGATCCAGCTTCAATGATTCCTTATAATAATTATTTGCTCTGTCTTTTTCACCCATTTCATCAAGCATAAGAGCATAGTTAGAATATATTAACGGAGATTCTTTTTCTGTTTCTATATATTTCTCATACACCTTCACTGCACTGTCATACATCTTATTCTGACCGTAGAAAACTCCCAGTATATTAGTTCCTCTTTCTCTAATCGGATCATTGTTATATAATCTGAAACATGCTTCCTTTACTTCATTTATTACATTATTATGAAATGCATCCAAAATTATTTTATATAAATTTTCAAAATTATTCCAGTTTTTTTCTAATGAAGGCTTCAAAAATTTCTCTACCCATTCATCTTTTGTAATTTCATTTTTTAGACCATTTGGTGAAATTAGTGTAACTGTTTCCACCGGTGCAGGAACATCATACTGTTCTCTCTGGACGGGCTTTTCCTCCTTAGTGAAAAGATTTTTGATTTTCTTAAACATATTGTTATCCTCCTTTTGATTCCTACCTATCTATTTCAGGGTATCTTTTTTCCAAATCTTTTAATTTTTTACTTACAATTTCATATATATCTAAATCTAACATATTTGTCATTGAAACCAGACTTATAAATACATCAGCTATTTCATCAGAAACTTCCTGTCTTTTGGAAATTTTCCATGAATCAGATATATCTGACCAGACAAAATGCTCCATAAGCTCTCCTGCCTCCACTGAAATCCCCATAGCTACATTTTTGGGATTGTCATTTTCCAGCCATCCCCGAGACTTTCTAAAGTCTTCTATTATTCTTACCAAATCAGATATTTTTAAATCTGTCATAATATCATCAGTCCTGTCTAAGTAATTTTATTATTTTCTTCTTCCGGCTGCAGGTCTTTATATTCTGCATTCAGATAAAACAAAGAAATTACACCGGTTTTTACACAAAAGAGAAATGAAATCATAAAACTGATAATACTTTGTGTAATTACTACAACAATTACCAGCAATAAATTCTTTGAAAAAAAATTAATAAAATTACTAAATGTCAATATTATTTCCAGTATAAATATCAAAAACCAAAATATGATGTCTGTCAAAAAAATTTTGATAAAATAACCTTTCGTTATATGCAATGAATATAAAAGTGATTTTACAACACTTGATTTTCTTACATAATATATATTCTGAAAAAAAGCCAGTCTCACTTTTAAAAAAATAAATGCCGCAGCTCCGGCAATACATGCTGCCAAACCCGCACACACAGCCGGTAATATACCTGTATGACCTGTCATTGCGAGAAACAATATAAAAATACCTATTGTTACTCCTGCTGCAAATAAAAATGTAAAATACAGAAGAGCTATGAATATTATTCTCTGCCATAATTTTTTTCCTGAAGCAAACAGTGATTCTATTTTTTTTCCGTTTTCAATATAATCTGATATTTCTACTCTGAGACCGCTGTAAATAATCAGTGAAATAAAAGTGCTAAGTCCGCTGTAAAATAATATAAACATATTCCAAAAGAACGTATCTTCTTTATTAAAAAACATTCCGGATCCCAGTTTTAGAAGCATTAATATGACCAAAGAAGGAAATAATGTTTTAATATTCAACTTCAGTATTTCAAAAGACCAGTTAAAAGCATCTTCCATTGTCAAGGATTTTCTTCCCGGTCTCGATATGAATTTCTCCATTAAACCTCCTGAGTATATTTTTGCTCTTAATTATAACTTAAATTAACAAATTTTTCAAAGAAA
>JAITVW010000257.1 GCA_031285605.1 Fusobacteriales bacterium
CAGGTAGCATTAATTGTTCAAAATCTCTTTGATACAAGTGGGGAATAACACTACCTTCTGTTCTACTCGCTATAAATTCTTTAAATTTATGAGATAACATATAATTATAAAGAAATATCGTATTCCACTTTGTGCTATTGATATTTCGAAGGACAAACAAGCCAGAAGCAACTGTCGTTGGTTTTTCTAACTCTTTTATCATAGCTATCTTACCAATTGTACCATCCTTGGTTATAACTATATCTCCAACTTCTAACATTATTTCAGGTGATTCAGTATATCGTTCTTTAGTGATGTATCCCGTTTTAGACCAATCAATATCTCCATCTACTATTGACATTCCATTTATAATTCTATAGTCACTATTAGTGAGATACTCATCTTTCCTTAACCCTTTCCAACCAATCCTTCCCTTTATATAGAGAGAATCACTGATTTTACTATGTTTTATACTATTCAATTTCAAACCCAATCGCCCCCAATCGTTTTTTAATTTCATCTTCCAGCTCATGAGAACGAACAAACATCTCAGCTAATTCAGAAGTCAATCGTTCCATTTTCTCTTCAAATGGTTCTCCATCGTCTTCTTGTTCTTCAATACCAACATAACGACCCGGAGTCAAAACGAAATCTTGCTTTTCAATTTCTGCTGTATCAACAACAGCACAAAATCCTTTAACATCCTCTAGTTCTCCATTTTGGAAAGCTTTAAAAGTGTCAGCAATCTTCTTGATATCTTCATTGCTGAAATCACGATGTTTACGGTCAATCAGTTCTCCCATTTTACGAGCATCAATGAATACAGTCTTTCCAGTTTGTTTCTTATCGCGGGAAATAAACCACAGGCAAGCTGGAATAGTAACACTATAAAAGAGATTTGCCGGCAAAGCAACAATACCTTCAATCAAATCTGCTTCAATAATTTTCTTACGAATTTCACCTTCTCCGCTTGTTGAAGTAGATAGTGAACCATTTGCCAATACAAGACCAATTTTCCCGCCCGGTGCTAAGTGCGAAATCATGTGTTGAATCCATGCATAGTTGGCATTACCTTTTGGTGGTGTGCCATAAGCCCAACGTCTATCTCCTTCTAAGGATTTATCCCACCAATCGGATATATTGAATGGCGGATTTGCCATAATATAATCTGCCTTCAAGGTCTGATGCAAATCATTTAAAAATGTATTGGCTTGATATGGTCCAAAATTTGCCTCAAGTCCCCGAATCGCCATATTCATTTTGGCCATTTTCCAGGTATCGGGATTAGATTCTTGCCCATAAATTGAAAGATCGTTAATATTTCCGCTATGTTCCTTGATAAATTTTGCAGATTGCACGAACATCCCGCCAGAACCACATGCAGGGTCGTATACACGGCCTTTATATGGTTTCAAAATCTCAACGATTGTTTTAACAATAGAAGTTGGAGTATAGAATTCTCCGCCACCTTTACCTTCTTGAGCTGCAAACTGCTCAATGAAATATTCATATGCTCGGCCAAGCAAATCTTTTTCTTCATTCTCATCATGCATATTGATGTTCGTAAAAATATCAACCACATTTCCAAGCACACGTTTATCAAGGTCTGGGTTTGCATAAATGATTGGAAGTACATTTTTTAATGTTTTATTTTCTTTTTCGACAGCACGCATGGCGTCATCAAGAACGATACCAATTTCTGGTGTGTATGCTTTTTCGGCAATAAGTTTCCAACGTGCGTTTTCCGGAACGAAGAATACGTTTTCTTCCATGTAGGCATCACGGTCTTCCTCATCTCCTTCACCTTCTGCTATCAGTTCTTGATAGCGAAACTCGAAGGCATCAGAAACATATTTCAAGAATATTAATCCAACTACGACTTTCCGATATTCTGAGGATGATACATGATTACGCATTGCATCTGCTGCTGCCCACAATTCCTTTTCAAATCCAATATTTGCATTTGTTTGTTTTATCATTATCTCTTTTTCTCCTACTCACTTTTTTAATTCTATCATTTTAAAATACTTCTTCAATTTAAATCTCAATAGTGCCTGCTTATTTTAGTTTAGACAATAATGCCACTGCCTCAATATGATGAGTCTGCGGAAACATATCCACAGCTGCAAGCTTTTCCAGTCTGTACCCTAAGTCAGTAAGAATCTTAGAATCTCTCGCAAGGGTAGACGGATTACATGAAATATAAACTATTCTTTCAATCCCGTGTTTTCCGATACTCTTTAGAGTACTCTCGTCTATCCCTTTTCTTGGCGGATCAAATATTATTCCGTCTATTTTTGTATTTTTCAAAAGTTCGGGAAGCTTGTTCTCCACTTTTCCTATTTTAAATCTTACATTTTTTATATTATTTTCAGCAGCAGTATGTTTTGCAGATATAACAGAGCTTTCCATACTCTCTATACAGTATACTTTTCTTGCTGTTTTGGAAACCAGCATTCCCAGAGTACCGGTTCCCGAAAAGGCATCCACTATTCTTTTATCCTCAGAATCTCCCAGATATTCCATAGCTTTATTATACAGCTTTACTGTCTGCTCACTGTTTATCTGAAAAAACGAGTCCGGATATATCTTGAATCTTATCCCGTCAAGCTCTTCTTCAAGATACTCTGAACCATGGATTAGTTTATGCTCATTTCCCAGAACATAATTTCCTTCATCACTTTTCAGTGAGATATACATAGAAACTATTTCCTTATATTTTTCCGTAAGTCCCAAAAGCACGGCTCTGAGCTTTTTTAACTGTGTAGTTTTATTGATTACTACTGTTATCATTACTTCATTATAAGAATTATTTCTTACCAGAAGATATCTCAAAAATCCCGATTTATTCACTTCGTTATAAACAGTAAAATCTCCTTCATTCAGCTTTTCAAGCAGTTCATTTATCACCTTATCGGCAATTTTGCTTCTCAGCATATTATTTTCCACTTCAAAAACATCATGAGATTTCTTCTGATAAAATCCTGTTATTATCTTCCCGCCCTTTTTGGCAAACGGTTCGGATACTTTATTTCTGTAATTTGTTATATTATCAGCACCGATAATACCTTCAAAATTAATTTCATCATTTATTTTCCCAATCTTTTTTATTGTTTCCAAAAGGATACTGCTCTTATATTCCAACTGTTTATTATATTTTATCATTGCATAATCACAGCCTTGAAAATCTTCAAAGCTTATTTTATCCATACAGGCAATTCTGTCCTCTGACGGCTTTATAATTTTCTTTATAAGGGCACGCCCATAATCTTTTTTTAATGAAATAATTTCTGCTTCCACTTCATCCCCAGGTACTGACATAGGAACAAAAAACGTAAATCCGTCATAATATCCGAGTCCTTCACCGCCAAATACCAGTTTTTCTATTTTTATTATTATGTTATCTCCCTTTTTCATATTCACCCATTTCCAATACACTTATCAAATTTTTTATCTGCAGTTCCATACCATATCTTATACTTTCCTCATCAACGTTAAATCTGGGATGATGAAGATCATAAATTATTCCTTTTTCTTCATTTCTTACACCAAGTCTGAAAAACGCTCCCTTTGCTTTCTGCAGAAAAAAGCTGAAATCCTCTACATCCATCCTCGGTTTATCAATTTTTACGATACTGTCTTCTCCATACAGGTCTTTTATGTTATTTTCCAGTATTGCTGTAACCTCATCGTTATTTATTACAGAATCATATCCGTTTCTTATGAAAATTTCTGCTTTACCGCCGAGAGTTTCCACAAGTTTTACTGCATTATTACACATTTTATCAAGTATATACTCTCTGATATCCGGAGAAAGAGTTCTGATTGTCCCCTTCAGCTCTACAAGGTCACATATTATATTTTCCGCTTTACCGCCGGAAATTTTACCTATGGTAATAACTGCCTCTTCTCTCGGGTCTATATTACGGCTTATTATTGTCTGTATATAGTTAATCAGCTGTGAAGCTATTACTATTGCATCTGTTCCGTTCTGCGGAAGTGCCCCGTGTGCCGATTCCCCGTGTATTTTTATTTCAAATACATCTGATGAAGCATGCATTTTTCCATATTTTATACCGAATTTTCCTGCTTTTATCTCCGGAGCGGTATGAAGCGCAAAAATATATTCCACTTTGGGATTTTCAAGAATTCCCTCTTCTATCATAGGCTTAGCTCCCCCTGTTGTTTCTTCGGCAGGCTGAAAAATAAATTTTATTGTCCCTTTCCATTTATCTCTGTTTTCAGCAAAAAATTTAACTGTTCCCAGCTGTACCGCAGTATGTACATCATGTCCGCATGCATGCATTTTTCCGCTTATTTTGGACTTATATTCCACTTCATTTTCTTCTGTTACAGGAAGTGCATCAATATCAGCCCTGCTTGCAGCCACTGTTCCTGAGCCGTTATGAAGAATTCCCGCTATACCGGTTCCTGCAGCTGACTGTACTTCTAATCCGTATTCTGTCAAAAAGCTTTTTATCTTCTGCGATGTTTCAGTTTCTTCAAATCCAAGCTCAGGATTCATATGTATATCTCTTCTGATTTTTACAATCCCGTCAAAAATCTTTGAGACCTCTGCCTTTATAAAGTCATTATCCATTATAGCTCCTAACTATTTATTCTTTTTATATTTTTGGACATTTATTAATAGTATAAAATAAAAAGTCTATTTATACAAGATTTTTTAAATATATTTTACAGTAATTTAAAAATTATAAATAAATCTTTTATATGTAAAAATACTTAAGTTAATATTATCAAATGTCAGTTTTCCTTTTATTTTTTTGAACATATTCATATTTCTGAAAAAGTATCTGCTTATAATTTAGAAAGTTAAAAACGAAAAAATTTACATAAAAAAAATCTTTTCCCCTAATATACATTAGTAAAAAAGATTTCATATTATATTGTTTAAAGAATTTATTAACTAATTTAATTAAATCTAACATATCTGATATCCCTGTCATCTACAAAACCAAGCTTTTTTGACAGATTTTCTACCTCTTTCAAATTTTCTTTTGAATCAAATGAATAATTCAAATCATCTATAACCAATTTAGTCTCATATATTTCTGTATTTAATTTTTGGAGCTTCATTGTCAGATCCATTACATCATACAATGTTATCATCTTAAATGCTGAAACACACATAAAAATTGCTGAATACGTAAATATTTTTATATACAACTTAATGCTGTTTCTACTTTTTGCTTTTCTATTTTGCTTACGAACTGTTTCAAAATTATCATATTGTCTTATGGTTCTTTTTACTACAGGCAAATCTATAACATCAATTTTTCTCTCTCTTTTAACCATTATGTTCTCCTTTCAAAAACCCTTAACTTTGCAGAATGTGCCCTTGAGTTATCTTTTAACTCTGATTCACCGGCAACAATTGGCTTTTTAGTTATGACCTTTCCTAAACTTTCTTTGCCACAAACGCAAACAGGTATATTTGGCGGACACTTACATGGCTTTTCAAATTCTCTAAATTTATTTTTAACTATTCTATCTTCCAAAGAATGAAAAGTTATTACTAATAATCGTCCTCTATCTTCTAAAAGTTCTACAGCTTTCTCCAATGC
The DNA here is from genome assembly GCA_031285605.1 of Fusobacteriales bacterium. Taxonomy (GTDB): domain Bacteria; phylum Fusobacteriota; class Fusobacteriia; order Fusobacteriales; family Leptotrichiaceae; genus Sebaldella. Next base: position 5,565 of record JAITVW010000257.1, read on the forward strand.
TTCTTCAAGAACTTCCAATTCTTTATTCACATACATTCTTACAGCCTGAAAAGTTCTTTTGGCCGGATGTTTCTTCATGCTTTTCCCAATTGCTCTGATTACTATATCTGCTAATTCTGTTGTTGTTTCTATACTTTTTTCTTTTCTTGCTTTGGTTATTTTTCTTGCTATTCTTCTTGATTTTGGCTCTTCACCGTATTTATATAATATATCTGCTATTTCCTGTTCTGAAAACTTGTTAATTACTTCATATGCACTGATCTTCGCGCTTTTATTCATACGCATATCCAGCTTAGCCTCATATTTATAAGAAAAACCTCTTTCAATATCATCAAGCTGATATGATGAAACTCCTATATCCATAAGAATTCCCGACACCTTTTCATATCCTGCCATATAAAGGACAGTATCCAGATTTTTGAAATTATCTTTAAATATTTTTATACGTCCTTTGTAGTTTTCCAGTTTCTTACCGGCAAACTCTATTGCATCATCATCCTGATCTATGGCAATTACCACTGCTTTTTCTGAAGTATTTTCCAAAATTCCCTGAGTATGTCCTGCTCCTCCCAGTGTACAATCTAAGTATACTCCTTCCTTATTGGTAACTATATTCTCAATTACTTCGTCAAATAAAACCGGCTTATGATAATCCACAATTTACTCCTAAAAATCAAAATTTATTTCATCAACTATATCTTCTATAGATGCTTCTGTTTTCTCAATATATTCTTTCCATACTTCTTCTGCCCATATTTCTATTTTATCTACCATGCCTGTTACAATGAGAGTTTTATTTATTTTGGCATGTTCTGCCAGTGAATTCGGCAGATTTACCCTTCCCTGATTATCTACTGTAAGTTTTGTGGCTGCTGATAATATGAATCTTTGATACGCTCTGTGTTTACTGTCTGTTCTTTTCAGCTTTCTAAGTTCATTTTCGATATTAGTCCATTCGCTGCTTGGAAAAAGGTCTATTGAGTTATCCAGACCCCTTGTAATAACGAATTCATCATTTTGTAATATCTCCCTAAACTTAGCCGGCAACATAAACCTGCCTTTATCATCTATCTTGCAGGTAAAATCTCCCATAAACATAGCAACTCACCTATTTCTATATCATTTTCCACTTTTCACCACTTTTTACCACTTTCTCCCATATAACAACTATACCTTTATTTAAGATTTTTTGCAAGCTTTTTTTTGTAATACAAATAAAAAAAAAACGGCATTTCACTACATCTAGTGTTTACCGTTTTCATTTTCTACAACATCTTGTTGTTTTTTGATAAAAATTTTATTCAAATGAACTGATATTCCAAATATCTTTTGCATACTCTTTTATAGTTCTGTCAGAGCTGAATTTTCCTGAGTTTGCTATGTTCATAAGCATCATCTGTGCCCATTTTCTCTTATCTTTATATGTATTTTGCAGTCTGGTTTGTGCTGCCCTGTATGAAGCAAAGTCTTTCAACACATAATATTGATCCGGCTTGCCTCCCTCCACACCGTTTAACAGTGAAGCATGCAGTTCTTTGAAGAGTCCTCTGTGATTATCATAATATGTTCCGTCAACAAGCTGGTCTATTACTTTTTTCAAGCCCTCTACTACATGATATTCCTCCAGCGGATTTGACTTTCCGTAAAGATTCAGTCTTTCCACCTCATCAGCCTTCAGACCAAATATAAAGTTATTATCTTCCCCGGCTTCTTCTACTATTTCTATACTGGCTCCGTCAAGTGTTCCCAGCGTCACGGCTCCATTCATCATAAGCTTCATATTACCTGTTCCCGACGCTTCTTTTCCGGCAGTGGAAATTTGTTCTGATACCTCTGATGCCGGAATTATCTTTTCTGCCAGTGATACCTTATAGTCCTCTATAAAGATAACTTTTATCTTATCATTTATTTCAGGATCATTATTAACCTTTTCGGCTACTGCGTTTATCAGCTTTATAATTGACTTTGCCCTTCTGTAGCCCGGAGCAGCTTTAGCACCGAAAATAAACGTTCTTGGAACTATTTCCAGCAAAGGATTCTCTTTTATCTTATTATACAGATCCATTATATGAAATACATTCAAAAGCTGTCTTTTGTACTCATGGAGTCTTTTTATCTGCACATCAAATATAGAATCTATGTTTACCTCCATATTATTATTCTCTTTTATATATTCGGCAAGATCCTGTTTCTTCTTATGTTTTATATCAAGAAGCTTATTCAGTACATTATCATCTTCGATATATTTTTCCAGTTTTTTTAATTCAGAAAGATCAGTTATCCATTCACTGCCTATCAGTGAAGTAATATACCCTGCCAGTTCCGGATTTGCTTTAAGAAGCCATCTTCTTTGTGTTACTCCGTTTGTTTTATTCTGAAATTTCTCAGGATAAAGTTCATACCAGTCTTTTAATGTCTGATGCTTCAAAATCTCTGTATGAATTGCTGCAACTCCGTTTATGGCATGTGTCCCTACTATTGCCAGCCATGCCATTCTTACTTCCCCGTTTCCTATTATTGACATTCTCTGCTGTTTTGCCCAGTCTTCAGGATATTTTTTACTTATTTCTGTCATAAATCTTCTGTTTATCTCTTCTATTATCTGATACACTCTTGGAAGAAGCGAACTAAATATATTAATATCCCATTTTTCCAGAGCTTCTGCAAGAACTGTATGGTTCGTATATGAAAATACTTTCTGACATATTTCCCATGCTTCTACCCAGCTTATTTTTTCACTGTCAAGGAAAATCCTCATTAATTCAGGTATCGCTACTACAGGATGTGTGTCATTAAGCTGTATGGCTATTTTATCTGCAAATCCCGAAAATACATTGCCATACTTTTCCTTATATTTTCTTACTATATCCTGAAGCGAAGCTGATACGAAGAAATACTGCTGTTTCAGTCTCAGCTCCTTCCCGCTTCTTTCGGTATCATTAGGATAAAGCACTCTGGACAGATCTTCTGCTTTTACTGCACTTGCACTGGCTTCCAGATATTTTTGATCATTAAAAAGCTGAAGGTCAAATCCCTGAGGAGATTTTGCTTCCCACAGTCTCAGTGTATTTACTGTCTTAGTACCATATCCGAGTATCGGCGCATCGTAAGCTATTGCATTAATAGTCTCTGTATTCATTCTCTTATAATATTCTTTCCCTACTTCATCTTTATGTACTTCCACTTCACCGCCGAATTTTATGTCATATATTCTGTCCAGTCTCTTTATAGACCATGGATCCCCATACTTCAGCCAGTCATCCGGATATTCCATCTGATAACCGTTCTCTATCTTCTGCTGAAACATCCCATACTTATATCTTATTCCGTAACCATGTCCCGGCATTTTTAACGTTGCCAGCGAATCCAAAAAGCATGCTGCAAGTCTTCCCAATCCTCCGTTTCCAAGTCCCGGATCAGGCTCGCTGTCTTCGATAATATTTATATCTATATTCAGATCTTTTAATACTTCTTTTATTTCTTCATATATCTGGAGATTTATCAGATTATTTCCCATATATCTTCCCATTAAAAATTCCGCTGAAAAATAATAAACCTGCTTTACCTGTTTTTCATTGTAATTTCTTGTTGTGTTATACCAGCTTTCTATACTGTAATCCAGAATTGTTCTTGATAATGCATAATATATCTCATGAGGCTCTGCCTCTTTTATTGTTTTACCAAACTGTCTTCTTATTTTTCTTTCTATACTTACTTTCAAATATTCTTTTGCTTCTTCCAGACTCAGACCAAACTGCTGTCTAAACCTTGACTCGGTATGCCCCAAGCTTTCATTACCCGCTGTCATATTAATTCCTCCTATTTTTCTTCATTTAATGTACTTATTTTCAAGTCATTCCAAAAATCTTTCCCAAACTTTGTTTCCAATTTATATAAATAAATATCATTATGAATATGTTCTGCTGCTATATTTACCAAGAGGAGATTCTTTGTATATGTTCCCGTAAAACCGTGTGTTACATCAGAACTGCCTATAATCACTTCTTTCATATCAGAAACAAGCATCAATCTCTTATTAGGATCACTGATGTAGTTTTCTGTTTTATTATATGCTTCTATTCTTGAATCGGTAAGTTTGTGTTTTTCAAAACTAAATAAAATTATTCTTCCCCCTTTATCCAGTATATTTTTCAGTTCTGTTTCAAATAACATAAGATTTATGTTGGTATTCATATAGATTTCTTTTTTTGTGTTATTCAGTATTTCTTTTATCTTATCAAGGATATTTTCTTCTCCTCTGAGATTTATAAATTGTTCATTATCAGTTCTTATATGTATTTTCAACAGTTCATTCTCAAGAAATTCCGCACTTTTCATATATTCGCTCTTTAATTTCATCACTAATTTATCCGGATCGGCAGCCATATAATTTTTTCTTTCATTAAGACTGGGAATAAGATAAATAAAACAGCTAAGTATATTTTGATGAATAAAAAAGGTAAAGGTCATCCTATTGAATGCCATGAAGGCACAGAGTGAGGGACAGGGATCTAGCTCTACTCACACCCAACAACTAGTCTGGACTGACACAGAAAATCTCACCTCCACTGTGGCTAGAACCTAAGAGCATCAAACCCATAGCAAAGTCACTATACCAGAAACTTTTATGGTAAATACTCTTTCCATTAGTCGTTCAGCTCAAGTACAAGAAAGTTACAAAAAATTACCTGTAAGA
>JAITVW010000274.1 GCA_031285605.1 Fusobacteriales bacterium
GGATATCATCTGAAAGGAAAGCTGAAAACTTATTTTGGACTGTCAAAAGAGATAAAAATTTCAATGGTAAAAATATCTACTCCTGTTCTGCTTACTGAAATAATATGGGTATGCGGAACAGCAGCACTGACTATAGCATATGCAAAAGCCGGTACGGAGCAGGTAGCCAGTGTTCAGATAGGGGAGCTGCTGCTGAATTTTTCCACTATAGTTTTTATGGGAATAGCTAATGCTTCCAGTGTAATTATAGGGCAGGCAATAGGAGCCGGTAATCTTCAGAGAGCAATAGAAATGTCAAGAAAAATAATGAGAATTGCATTTGTATTTTCTATAGTGTGTGCTTGTTTTCTGGAGATAATAGCAAAGCCGGGCCTTGTATTTTATACACTGAAACCTGAAGTACTGCAAATGACCGTACGTGTAATAAGGGTTCTCGGAGTGGCAGTATTTTTCAAAATGCTTAACTGGACGATATTAATAGGAATATTAAGAGCAGGCGGAGATACAAAAGCAGCCTTTATTCTGGATACAGTATTTTTGTTATTTTATGCTGTTCCTGTGGCATTTTTGGGAACAGTGGTATTGAAACTTCCTGTATATCAGGTTGTAGCTCTTGCCAATATTGAGGAAATTATTAAATTTCTATTTGCTTTCTGGAGATATAAATCAAGGAAATGGACACATGATTTGACAAGTATAGTAAAGCATTAGGCAAAAAACAGAAATTAGAAAAAGGCAGAAAATGTTCAAATGAAGAATTAAAAGAGTTATTTAAGTTTATTCTGTATTCTGGAAAGCTGTAAGGATGTAACTAAAAAGTGTGTTATTCACTTTAGGATTTTGATGCGGTATATTTAATTACTGTGCAGAAATGAAAGTCATTGAAGGAGAATGGTACATATGAAAAAAGTACATAAAAAAACAGAACCGGAGAAATAAATACAAAAACTGCATAATTTCCCGGACTTTTTCATGAGCTCTTTTTGTAGTATTTTTCTTGACTTTTTACAGTCGGTCTTTCATTTTACTAAAAATAAATATCAGTAGAAAATTTAATGTTTTTTCTTTGATTTTATTTTTTCTCTCTTTTTTAAATATGCTGTTTGTTTTTCTTCTTTTTTTCTGATACTTTTTTTGGCTTGAAATTCTTCTTTTTTGGATTCTCTGTCCAGCGAAACTGCCTGCTGAGCTTTGGTAGAAATACTTTTTTTCTTTAACTCTTCCCTTATTTTTTCGTGAATTCTTTTGAGATTGAGCTTTTTGGCGGTATAGACTAATCCAGCCGGATTTTTACTTTTCTGATTTTATTTGAATTAAAAAAAATAGATTTTCTAAAGCAATAATAACACATAAAAATAAAAAGACAATTATGAAATAAAAACCATACTAAGGAGTAACTGTTTATTCCTTAGTATGGATTTATATTTATTTGTAGACAATAAATTTCCCGTCTGAAATTTTGATATCTTCCACAAAGGAGAAATCATTCAAATCAAGAATAGGCTCTTTTTCCAGTCCTCTGAATGAAGCTCCCAATGCTGTTCTTATAACAGGGTGCTTCTGCATATCAATCTCTTTTCCGTCTTTAGTAACATTTACCAGTTTAAACTCATCAAGATAGAGCTTGGAATCAACTGAATCATATTTTACATGTGTCTGGAATGTCATAGTACCGTTGATACTGTCTCCGACAGCCTGATTTTTATATTTTGCTTCTATAATCAACATGTCATCTATTAATGTAATCTTTGGATGACTTAACTTTATTTTGCCCACAGCGTAGTTTTTTTCAATAGGAAATTCCTTATTTACCGACATTTGGACAAGAAAGTTCGGAATTCCCACCTCTGGTTGTATATATAGATACAGTCCGTATCCAAATATAAAAAAAAGGGCTAAAAATAAAAAATTAAAAATTTTTTTCATCAATTCACCTCAACTTACTAAATTTACAAGCTGATTATAGCACCTAAATCTTTAAAATACCTTAGAAAATGCAATGTTTTACAAAAAAACTTGAGTGAGTATATAATATTTGTTAAAATATAAGAAAAACATAAAGAGAGGTACTAAATGAGAGAATTAATAATTATAACCGGAATGAGCGGTGCCGGTAAATCCGTAACGCTGAAATTTTTTGAAGACAGAGAATATTTCTGTATAGATAATTTTCCTATACAGTTATTTCAATATATAGGGCAAATATTTCTTACAAAGGGAAAACGGGATAAAATAGCTGTGAGTATAGATATAAGAGATATGGAGATAATAAGTAAATTTGAGGAGCAGCTGGATATTCTGGATGATGAAAAGATAAAATACAGCGTAATCTACCTTGATGCCAAAAATGATATTCTCTTAAACAGATATGAACTCAGCAGAAGAAAGCATCCTTTGAAGGTTTATGACACTCTTTTGAGTAATATAAAAAAAGAGAGACATCTCATAGAAAAATTAAAGCCGAAAGCCGACATAGTAATAGATACAAGCACGATTTCCACAAAGGAGCTGTATGAGATACTGGAAAGGAAATATACAAGGGATATTTCAAAGCTGAACATAAATCTTACATCTTTTGGATTTAAATACGGGATTCCGTTGGATCTGGATCTTATGTTTGATTTGAGATTTCTGCCGAATCCTTACTACATAGAGGATCTGAAAAATAAAACAGGCAATCACATAGATGTTTATAATTATGTAGTAGAATCCAAGGAAAGTAAAAAATTTTACAAAATGCTTTTTGATATGCTGGTTTATCTGATACCTGAATATGAAGAGGAAGGAAAAGCTCATCTTCGTATAGGAATAGGGTGTTCAGGCGGTCAGCACAGATCGGTTTCTTATGTGAACAAGCTTCATAAAGGATTAAGCGAAGAATTTGACTATAAAATAACATATTATCACAGAGAAGTGGGAGAAAAGGAGATCGTATGAATAATATAGAGCCTCCTGTAAAGCTGAATGAGATACCTTTGAATCCCGGCACATATATTATGAAAAATGAAAAAGGAAAGGTAATATATGTAGGGAAAGCCAAAAATCTAAGAAACAGGGTTTCATCGTATTTCAAAAATATCGGTTCACATACTGTAAAAACACTCGAACTTGTAAAAAATATAAGAAGCATAGAATTTTTTATATGCCAGAATGAAGTAGAGGCACTTATTCTGGAAAATAATCTTATAAAGAAATACAAGCCTAAATATAATATAATGCTGAAGGATGAGAAAACTTATCCTTACATAAAAATAAGCAGGGAAACATTCCCGAAGATAGAAATAGTAAGAAGTACCAAAAAATTAAACAGTAAAGAAGCGGAGTACTTCGGTCCTTATCCAATGGGAATATATTTTGCCGTAAAGTCACTTTTGAAAATATTTCCGATAAGGGACTGCAACAGGAATATGGAAAAGCAGTATGACAGACCGTGTCTGAAATATTATATGAATTTTTGTACAGGACCGTGTACATATAAGGATTCTGTATCGGAGTACAATGAGAATGTAAATAATTTCAGAAATTTTTTAAAGGGATATCAGAATAAAATTCTTGGCAGTCTTGAAGCCGGAATGAAAGAATTCAGTGAAAATATGGAATTTGAGAGAGCAATAAGAGAGAGAGAGAAGATAATTTCATTAAAAAAACTGCTTCAAAATCAGGTAATAGAATATAGCAAGGAGATAGACGAGGATGTATTCGTTATTGACCAGACAGGAGAAAAATCCTTTATCTGTGTTCTGGATATCAGGGAAGGTAAGATCATTAATAAAAATCATATTTATGTATCTTTGGAAAATGTTCAGGAGGATGACTTATTCCACAGAATTTTTACTGCATATTATGAGAAGAGAAATATTCCCAAGAATATAATTCTGGATAAAAAATACGAAGAAGACGGTGAATTGATAAAAGGATGGGCAAAAGCCGAAAAAAACAAAGATATAAAACTGTATTTTCCGTCAATAGACAGCAGAAGAAAGCAGCTGCTGGAAATGGGATATCTGAATCTGAATGAAGAAGTGGAGAAATATTTTAAACAGAAAAAAATACTTGAAGAAGGACTTGCCAAACTGAAAATAAAACTAAATTTAAGAAAGTTTCCGAGAAGGATTGATTGTTTTGATATATCCAATATTCAGGGAAAAGATGCAGTAGCAGCTATGACAGTGGCAATAGACGGTAATCCTGATCCGTCAAAATACAGACATTTTAAAATACAGACAAAGGATACTCCGGATGATTTTCATATGATGAGAGAGGCTCTGACAAGAAGATATTCAAAGATTCCGGATGAGGAATTCCCTGAATTGATATTGATAGACGGAGGGAAAGGACAGCTCGGCGTGGCAACAGAAGTAATAGATTCCATAGATAAAAGTCATTTGACAGATATAATAAGTATAGCAAAAAGAGAAGAAGAAATTTTCAAAAGCCGGGAAAGAGAACCGTATATATTCAGCAAAAAAGACGAAGCTTTGAAAATACTCCAGAGAATAAGAGATGAAGCCCACAGATTCGGTATTACTTATCACAGAAAATTACGAAGTAAAAGAAATGTAAAAAGTTTTCTTGATGACATATATGGTATAGGACCGAAACGTAAAAAAGAGCTGATAAATAAATTCGGTACAATGAAAAATATAAAAGAAGCCAGCATTGAAGAATTAAGGAAAATAGTCCCTGAGGACATTGCAATAAAAATAAAAGAGAGTTAATAAAACGGAGGAAAAATGAAAAAAGCAATTTATATGCCGGTTTTTGTCTTATTGTCAATAGGTATTCATGCCGGTCTCTTTGACAGGATAAAATCTGAAATAAAATTAAAAGAAGAAGAAAAACCTATATTTGAAAATATCATATTATATACTGACGGTAAAAAGGTACAGGAAAAAGTACTGCCGGGAGAATATACACTGTATCTTTTTGAACTGGATTATCCTGATGATCTTTATAAGAAAATGGATTTTCTGAGAGATTTTTCGGAATTTTTGGATTATACCAAAAAAAATAATAAAAAATATTCAATACTGTTAACTAAAGAGATGTTTAGCGATTTTACAGAAATAGAAAGCGGAAATACACTGAAAAATGAGGAAGTAATAAAAGAACCGGCTTCTTCACTGACCTATGAGCAGACAGAGCTTTTAAAAAATCTTTCCAGAGAGATAAAAGTAAAAGAATATATGGATACTGATCAGGAAAAGCTAAACAGACAAATTTACGTGCTTTATAAAATACTTGAGAAAAAAGGCTTTACAGAGTCCAATGTTTATGCAGAGCTGGATAAGGAAAATCTTATTGAGGAATTAAACGAAAGCAGAAAAAGACTGGTAGACAGATACAAATTGACTCCTGTGGAGTATTTTTATAAAGAGGACTACAAAGATATTGATCTGAAAGACTTCTCGGATGAAGTAATATATAAATTTGAGAAAGATATAGCATTATCTGCAAAAATCGAAGATCAGGCTTTATTCCCCGATATTTCATCGACACTTTATATTACTAATTTTGATTCACACGTAATAGAAGAACTTGCACAAAAGCAGATAAAATTAAAAAGAAGAATACTTCTGCTTGATAACAGTCTGTATCATGGCTATACATATAATGAGGAAAATACTGTTATTTTTATGAACGGGAAACAGCCGCTGTATTATTTTCCCGATTATCAAATAGATATTAAGCTTGTAAAAACAGATGTAAAAAATTTGAGAAATTATGATATGAAATACAATATAAATGACTTTTTTTATTAATGTTCTGTCTGATTCAGGGCACGACACCGGAAAGGATTTTGGGATGATTATGAATATTGCAAAAGAAACAAATGTTGAAACAGGAAAAGAGGAAGCAGGATATATTCTGGAGATGGAAAATATACGAAAGGAATTTTTAGGTGGTAAGGTAATAGCGAACGAAGATATAACGCTGAAGGTAAAAAAGGGAGAAATCCATGCAATAGTGGGTGAAAACGGAGCCGGGAA
>JAITVW010000291.1 GCA_031285605.1 Fusobacteriales bacterium
ACAGTCTATTCTGAGTAGCTAAAACTACGAGGAGGAAACAGTTACCACTCTACCATTAAAACAATTATTACATAAAGTAACAAAAATTTTAAGTAGTTAATTTAGCTAGATTAACTACAAACATATTATACAAGGAGGAAAAAAAAATATGACTATCAATATTTATAAAATCATATTTACAGCTTTATTAACAGGCTTTACATCATTTGCAGCACATACTGCCAAAGCAGTATTTCATGACGGAATCAGACCTATACTCCCTGAACTTACAGAGGGAAGAATGAAAAGAAGCGAAGCTTCATCAATTGCTTTTGGATTAAGCGTAGGTTTTATCGCATCTATAGGTATTTCATTTACACTGACAACAGGACTTTTGAATCCGTGGCTTTTATTTCTGCCGACTGACATTATAGGAGTCGCTTCCCCGAAAAAGAGTATATCATTCGGACTGGGAGCATTATGGGGTATTCTGGTAGTTACCAGCCTTGACATCGTAAATAAAGGTCTTACTGCACTGCCGGTTGACTTTTTAGGCGCTCTGGGTGAAATCGGAACACCGGTTATAGCAGCATTTGCATTATTTCCTATACTTGCCATCTTTTATCAATTTAAGTGGAAAAAAGGACTTATCGCAGCTGTTATAGTTTTATTAACAAGAGTATTAGTCGCAAAATATACAAAGCTTTACCCTGAATCTATAGAAATGTTCGTAGGAATTGTCATGCTTCTTGCATTTGCTATTATTGAAGATTCTAAAAATAAAGTTCAGATAGAAAAAGATGAGGACGAAGAATCTATATTTGAACAGAGAACAAAAAGAGTATTCAAAAATCTTCCTGTTCTGGCTGTAATTGGAGCTTTGATTGCTATTATTGCCAATCTTGGGTATTTCGCCGGTTCGGAAATCTCTATTTATCCTCTTGCAGAAGCAGCAAAAGCCACTGATCCGGCTGTTGCCAAAGATCTTATACATCAGGCTGCACTTGGTGACTTCCTGAGAGGATTAGGGTTTGTACCATTAATTGCCACTACTGCTCTTGCTACCGGTGTTTATGGTGTAGTAGGACTTACATTTATATTTCCTGTGGGTTATCTTGCTCCTCACTGGATTATAGCAGGAATCGGCGGTGCGGTTGTTATTACACTGGAAGTTTTTCTCCTTAGAGGAATCGGAAAGTTTCTTGAACATTTCCCGTCTATAAGACATGCTTCTGATAATATCAGAACATCTATGGAAAACCTTAATGGCAATAGGACCGGTAGGTGCCATCATTACAGGAATAGTACTAAATCTTCTTTTCTATGTGCACTTATTTACACCGGCATAAACTATATTTATTTTTGTTAAATAAGAATGTATTCCAGTGACAGGAAAATAAAAATCCATTATTGACAGGAAGTGGTTATATTTGGAAAAAGAATATCTGAAAAAATTATTTTATTCTTTTTTAAAAGGAAAAGAGTATACAGGTAAAAGTGTAGTCGTGCAAAATTTATCCGTTATAGACAAAATAACCGAAACCATATGTGAAAATAACGAAGAAATAAAATTATTCGGAGTAAAAAATACATCTGATATTGACAGGGAAATAATACAAAAACTTACAAAAAGCAAAAAGTTTTATTGGCATACTATAGATAATGCAGCAGATAACGGTCGTGCCGTTGATATCAATCTGACAAACCCGCTCACGGGAAGAACCATGACAGGATCTTCCAGCGGGACTGCAATAAATGTTTTTCTGGGAATCAATGATCTCGGAATAGGAACAGACGGCGGCGGATCGGTTATTTACCCTGCACTTTCCCTGAATCTTTATTCATTTACAGGAAGCGGTGCCGGACTGAAATCAAAAAAAAATAAAAAATCCACTGACAATCTTGTATTTTCTACAGGTATAGGATTTTTGGCAAAAGATCTGGAAACTATACATACAGCTGTTTTTATACTGCAGGATGCTGATATTATTTCTTCATATTCTGATTACAAAATAGCAGTTTCAAAGGAGCTGGAAAATTATACCATATTTGAAAATATTAAAAATAAAGAATTTATCACAGATCATTTTAAAAATACAGATGACAGAACAGAGCTGATTTCTATATTTCAAAAGGTCTTTGAAAAATATGATATTTTAATAATCAGGGAAGAATTAATAGATACCGCCTTTTACGGAGATTCCATAATGGGAAATCTTGGTAAAAAGGCAAAGGAGTTTCAATTTTTGTCTAATAAAAGGGCAGGAAGAGTAATAAATATGATGAATTTATCAGCCGTTACCGTTCCGTCTGATGAATTATCATCCGGATTTATTATTATTGCTAAAACAGGGAAAGAATATATAAAGCCTTTATTTGAAGTTGCTGCTATTCTTAAAAGTTCTGAAAATCAACTTTTCAAAAGATATTTTTCAGACTTTCTGGAAAATGACAGTTTTATTTTTGAATAAAGAATTAAGATAAAATAAATCACAAGGAGACAAGCTATGCAGACTTTTCCTTTAAAATCACTTAATTTAGAAGAAGCTAAAAAGAAACAGTTCAAACTTGTAGATATTATTACCAGACATATGACAGGATCAGAATCACTCACTCTCGGTGATCTGGGAGTAACTTTGGGAATCAATAAACCAATGAGAACAAAAACAGTCGAAGAAATACTGGCAGACTTTTTCTCTGCCGAAGCCTGTATACTTCTTAGAGGTGCCGGTACAAATGCTCTGCGATGGGGATTTTTGACTATACTGCACCCCGGAGATACACTGCTTGTCCATGATGCACCTGTTTATCCTACGACAGAAACTACTGTTGAATCTATGGGACTTAATATAC
>JAITVW010000311.1 GCA_031285605.1 Fusobacteriales bacterium
TATTATGTCTGCCATATTTTCATTATTTTTTACTATACTGCCAAATCTGAATCCTGTGTAATCAGGCGGCTCCGCTCCGAGATGAAATGCTCCCCAGTGTACAGGAAACATAACTTCGCATTTCAAATCCACAGCAGCTTTCAGAGAATCCGCAATATTCATATGCTCATATGCTGCAAACCATCTTGTTTCATAACCGCCCACCGGAAGAACCGCATATTTCACATTAAATTTTTCTCCGAATTCTTTATATCCACCGAAATAACCGGAATCTCCGCCTATAAAAATATCACTGTTTTTCGTTTCTAAAACATAACTGCCCCATAAAGAACTGTTTTTACTCTGTGACATTCTGTGTGAATAATGCTGTGCAGGAAGAAAATTAATCCTTATACTGCCTGTCTCAATATTATCCCACCAGTTAAGCTCCTTAATTTCCCATGTATTTATTCCTTTAAAGAGCTGTTTCACACCTGCGGGAAGAAAAATATTTCCTGTTATTTTAAGTTTTTTTAGTGATTTCATATCCAGATGATCATAATGATTATGAGTAATCAAGATATTCAGTTTTTTGTCCTTAAATACTTCATTTAACATTTCCGCATCTATTCCCGCCTTAGTATATCTTTTTATAAAAAAAATCTTTTCCGAAAAAACAGGATCACACAGAAAAAAACATTCTTCTGCTTTTATGAGAGTAGTATTATGTCCTATCCATATTATAAAACCTTTTTCATTTTTAATCAAATACTTCAATTCTTCTTTAGTGATACTTTTATTTTCTGGAAAATACTTCCCTTTCTCATAATTATAACCGGGCTTCTTTTCCAAAAACCATCTTATACTGTGAAATATATTTCTCTTATCTTTTTTCCATAAATTAAAGTACTTTTTACTATAATTAACAGAATAAAAATCTGATTTTTTTTGCTTTATTATCTCTTCAAAGTGTTTATCTTCATCATAATTAAGGGGAAAATATCTTAAATAAGCTAAAAAAACTATTATTACAGATATTATCAAAATATACATTTTACCGCCTTTACATAATTAAAGTTCCAAATATTTTTTATTATCCTCAAGAAACAGTATTCTGTTCTTCAGTAAAGGATGTGTAATGTTATAACGCTCATCAAAGATTTTCTGTTCCGCTGTTTCATTAAGCTCATTATTAATAAGGGTTTCTATAAGAAGCGGATATTCTTCCTCAGAAATTCTAAAATCATGATTCAGGTCAAATTTTTCCCAGCCGCCTATCTCTTCATAATAATAACTTTCCTTATTTATTTCAGGAATATTTTCATCTGCACCGTCATATAAAAAATCATCTATAAGCTCCGATATCTCGTCAAAATTCTGAAATTCATAGGGTATCTCTTTTCTCAGAGTTTCATAATAAAAATCAAAATCCTGAAAAGAAAGCCTCTGCTTATCCCTTGTTATTCTCTCTACCAGATATCTTACTATTTTACTGTCTATTTCATTTATCTTACTTACCACGATCAAAGCATTTACTATATTCAAAAGACCGTTTCTCTGTGCTGAAAAAAAGTCACTCAGGTACTCATTATCTTTTATATTCTTAAATGTAAGATATCTCACAAAAGCACTGAACAAAAAAACAAGAAAGAATAAAGAAAATATCGATTTAAACCCTGATATCAAAAAAAGAAAAAAAGGAAATAATACTGAGAAAATATCTAACGGCAGAATATTTTTTGAAAACGGATTCATAAAATAATAATAATGTCCGAGTTCATGATATATTACAGATTTCAGCTCCTCTGTTTTTAGATTGGCAAACAAATCCTCGGACAGGTATAAAGCGTTCAAAGGTGCTATTCCCTTTATTATACTTTCAGTAACAAATGCATTAACAGTACTTGATGATATAATATAAATATTCGGCTTTTCTTTTTTGTTTATATCTACAAATATTCTGCCTGTTATCTCACGAACTTCTTCACTGCTGTATTTTCCTATTACATCAAAAGTTTCCAGCCTTCTTTTTTTCAAAAAAAGTATATTGCCGTATGAGGAAACAAATACCAGAATCAGAAAAAATACTATCGAAAATAATCCGAAACCATTTTTTAAAAATAAACCCAGCAGCAAAATATCTGCTATTATAACAGTAAACTGCAAAAGTAAATTCATTCTGTTTGTTCTGGTATTTTTGACTAACAATTCAGCATAATCTTCCATACTCCACTCCTTATTTATAAGCCTTTTCAGGCAGGTTAGCTTCTATTGTCCCTTTTGCCATATCATAATACCATCCGCCTTTTTCATCCTTTACGAGTCTTATGATATTTGTTTCTTCTATTTCATTTTTTATATCTTTGGGCAGTGTAAACACTTCTTCATCTTCATAAATTTCCTGAAAAGTCACACCCTTTGAAGTCTTTATGTCTCTAAGATTATTTTCTTTTCCTGCTAGCTCGGGATATTTCCCTTCCAAAGCCTTAAAAATCTTAATGGAATTATTAAGTTTTTCAGTCTGTATCTCTACTGTAACTCTTTTCAGATTTCTGCCTCTTTTACCCTGAAAAAATACAAATGCAGAAAAAATACACAAAATAATAAATATAAAAATAAAAAATTTTAATATTCCTATTTTTTCCTCTCTAGTCATTTTCTTTTTTGATTTTTTCATTATTTCTCCTAATTTTTGGATTAATTATTCCGTTTCTGATAACTATCTTTACATTTTCAGGGTAAGACAGCTCTATTGTAAGAGGCCCTCTTTTTACATTTATCCATCCAAGTCCCGATATTGCCATTTCCTCAAAAGCTTCCACAGTTAGTGTTTCCTTTTTCATCTTTTGATAATAAGCATTTTTTTCTGTTTTTGACGGAAAAGTAAAGAAGTCTTTATTTAATAAATCCTCTACCCTGTCTTTCTTCGTTACGTGAAACTTTATATCCTTTGCCGCGAATGCAGAAAAAATAGGACTCTTTTCATCTTCTTCCACAATCACCCGAAACCATATCAGACCATCAAAGAAGAAAACCTGATTATTATCCGGCTTAAAGGTTTTTCTGTTTATTTCGCTGTTTGGAACAAGTGCCAGTGCCTCTTTAGGCTCCAAAAGGTCAGATATTCTTTTTTCGGGAATAAGACCCGGAGTATCTATTATTTTTATATCCGTTCCGTCTATTTTATTTTTTATAGATTTCAGAGTTGTTCCGGGATATTTTGAAATTGTAGATTTATCTTTTTCCATGAGAGAATTCAGAAAAGATGACTTTCCTGTATTAGTGACCCCCAATACTGCTGCCGTTGCATTTTCCTTAAAACTTTTTATTTTTCTTAATACACCGTTTACTCCGTACTTCGTTTTTGTACTCATCAGAGCTATATCATAAGGGACTATTCCTTCTTCTTCCAGACGTCCTTTAACCCAGTCCGATATCTCACTCGGGTGCATTGTCTTAGGCAGAAGATCTATTTTATTTATCATCACAATAGAATTATACTCTCTCAAAAAATCCAGAATTTCTTCACTAAATGACCCTTCAAAGTCCATTATATCAAATATTGCAATTATAATATCGGATTTTTTCACTGCGTCTTCTACTTCTTTTTTATAATCTTCTTTTGTAAGCTCTATATCCTGATGCTTTCCGTAATGTTTTATTCTGTAGCATCTCTGACATAAAATATCTGTTCCTGTTATAAACTTTTCTTCTGATACGTATCCTGCGTTTTCAGGAAATTCAGTTTGCAGGGTAATTCCACACCCGCTGCATTTTTTTATTATCAATTTTTTCCTCCGTATTAATCCTCATCTGCCAAAGGATGAGCCTTTATATATATTTCTCTCAAAAGAGCCTTGCTCACATGTGTATATACCTGTGTAGTCGATATGCTGCTGTGCCCCAGCAGCTCCTGCAGATATCTTATATCTACTTTATTGTTCAGCAGTGTAGTGGCAAAAGAATGTCTGAACA
>JAITVW010000312.1 GCA_031285605.1 Fusobacteriales bacterium
ATAGTGTGAAAAATGACCTTTATTAAGAATACAGGTCATTTTTTGTCAGTAAATTTAAGGATGTCCAATGTTTTGTCTGAGAATATAAATGCTGTACTTATTAAAATAATATTGGTATACTATAACAACAGGAGATAAAAATTAAACAATAGATATATGGAGGTCGGCATGAAAGATAAGATTTTTGAAATATTAGAGAAAAAAAAGGCGTTTGACCATGCAATAGCGTTGCTTCACTGGGATTTGGAAACAGAAGCACCAAAAATGGCATTAGAAAAAATAACAGCAACCATGGGTTTTTTGAGTGCTGAAAGTTACAGCCTGATAATAAATGATGATTTTAAAGATATGCTTTATAATATAGAAACAGAATTTTTATCAGATATTGATAAAAAGGTAATAGAAACTCTTAGGAAAGATTTTGAAAAGCTGGAAAAAATACCTAAAGAAGAATATGTAGAATATTCAAAGCTCACAGTAGAGGCCACTTCAAAATGTGAAGAAGCTAAAAATTCAGATGATTTTGAGATATTCAAGCCGTATCTTGAAAAAATAATAAATTTTAATAAAAAATTTATAAAATACAGAGGATATAAGGATCATCCTTATAATACACTTCTTGATGACTATGAAGAAGGAATGACTGTAGAAAAAACGGATGAATTTTTCAAAAAGATAAAACAGGAACTAATACCTTTGATAAAAAAAATAAATACGATAAATAAAAGCGGCAAGAAATTAAAAGGTGTATTTAATACAGACAGGCAAAAGGAGTTTTCAAAATTTCTTGCCAAATACATAGGATTTGATTTTTCAAAAGGGGTAATAAAAGAAAGCGAGCATCCTTTTACATTGAATTTTGACAATAAAGATGTAAGAATAACTACACATTATTATGAAAGTGATCCTTTGAGTGCGGTATTTTCTACAATACATGAGGGAGGACATGCTGTATATGAGCAGAATATAAAGGATGAAATTTCCAAAACAATTTTGGGTGAAGGGACTTCAATGGGCGTACATGAATCACAGTCAAGAATGTATGAAAATATGTTCGGGAGAAATCTGAATTTCTGGATTCCTGTTTATCCCAAGCTTCAGGAAAAATTTCCCGAAGAGCTCAGGGATATATCACTTGAAAAGTTTTACAGAATAGTAAATGACTCTAAGTCTTCTTTGATAAGAATAGAAGCAGACGAACTTACTTATCCGATACATGTATTAATTCGTTATGAACTGGAAAAAGAAATTTTTGAAACAGATGTGGATGTAAGTGAGCTTCCTAAAAAATGGGCTGATAAATATGAAGAATATCTGGGAATAAGACCTGAGACTTTCAGAGAGGGAATATTACAGGATGTCCACTGGTCAGGAGGGTCATTCGGGTACTTCTCGTCTTATGCTCTCGGAAGTGCTTATGCAAGTCAGTTTTATCATGCAATGTGTGCTGAATTCGATGTGGAAAAAGAGCTGAAAAACGGAAGCTTTTAAAAAATAAATGCCTATCTGAGAGAAAATATTCACCAGTACGGAAAATATAAAAATCCGGAAGAAATAATAATGGATACTACAAAAGAAAAATTTAATCCTAACTATTATATAAACTATCTGAGAGAGAAATACGGAAAGCTTTATGTACTTTGCAATTAAAAGCAGTGTATAATTTGAAGAATGTCTGATATACATATATTTTAAGTCAGGAGGCGGATAAATGCTCTTTTATAAGGATATAAGCATTTATTATGAAAAAATATTTCCTCTGAATCCTGCTGCTGTGGAATTTCTTGAGGAAGAATTAAACGGAAAAAAGAAAATACTTGATCTGGCATGCGGAGACGGAAAATATTCAAATTCGCTGGTTACCCCGGACAGAAGTGTAACAGGTGTGGATTTGGATAAAGGTATGCTTGAAGAAGCAGAGAAAAAATATGACCAAAATAATAACATAAAATTCGTATACGGAGATATGTCGGAATTAAGCAGCGTATTCCAAAAAGATAAGGTTGACGGAGTATTCTGTATAGGGAATTCTCTTGTACATCTTACTTCCACAGATGAAATAAAAAAAGCACTGACAGAATTAGATTTAATCATGGAAGACGGCGGTAAGCTGGTTATACAGATTATTAATTATGACAGAATACTTAATGATGATATAAATTTTCTTCCTGCTATAAAAAGTGAAGACACAGAATTTATAAGAAATTATCACAGATATGGGAACAGTAGAATAATAGATTTTCATACAATTCTTAAAACTGCTGACAGAGAGAGAGAATCTCATCAGGAGCTTTACTCGCTTACAAAGGATGAGCTCGTATTTCTGGCAGAAAAAGAAGGTTTTGCATTGGAAAATGTATATTCTTCCTTCAAAAAAGAAGAGTGGAACAATAAATCACTGCAAAGTGTATTTGTTTTTAAAAAAAAGAAATAATGAATTGTAAAAAAACAGGAGCTGAATATAAATAGTATTTCCCCGGATTTTACGGCTAAAACCGGATAATTGCTGTTTTATATTCAGCTCCTTTTCAAAATCAGCGTCTGAATAGTAAACGGCTTTTAGAAATTAGAAAGCTGAATTTTTTTATGAAAACAAAAAATAAATAAAATGTACCGATGAATTCTAATTAAAAATACGATTTTTATAAGATTATATATGCCTGTAATGAAAAGACCGGTTACAGTTACTGCCGAAGCGGCCGGAAACAGGATATCTGTCATAGAAAGCTTTTTGCCGGGAAAACTTGATACAGGAAGGCTGAGTAATATAGTATCTATAATAATAGTCGAAAGAAATGAAAGTATTGCAACAGAATATGGAGATATTCTTTTTTCTTTTCTGACGCTAAATTTCCTCCGTCATTAATCTTAATTT